>WHSM01000400.1 GCA_009380105.1 Micromonosporaceae bacterium | reverse complement strand
CCCGGCCGTGGACTACCGGCGGCTCGGCGAAAGGGCGCGGGACGGCCTGACCCAGCAGATTCTGGTCTGCTTGAACGCCGGGTACAAGGACGACGCCGCCGCGCGCCAGTTGGGCCTTTCCGTGCGGACGTACCGCAGGCACGTCGCGGAGCTGATGCGCGACCTGGGAGCCGCCTCCCGCTTTCAGGCAGGCGCCAGGGCCGCGGAACTCGGTCTGCGGCCGCCACACTCGCCGCACCATGACGGCCGCCACAACGTGGGAGCCGTGCCGAGCTGATTCTCGGCCGAGCTGACCCGTCAGCCGATCATGCCGCCGTCGACGTGGAACACCCCTCCGGTGATGTAGGCGGCGCGCTCGGAGGCGAGGAAGGCGACCAGGTCCGCCACCTCCTCCGGGCGACCGACCCGACCGAGTGGAATCCGGCTCAACGCGTCCTTGCGCACGGCGTCGCTCAGGCCGGAGGTGAGGTCGGTGTCGATGTAGCCGGGGGCCACCACGTTCGCCCTGATGCCGTACCGCCCGACCTCCTTCGCCAACGCGCGCGTCAGGCCGATGATCCCGGCCTTGGACGCCGAGTAGTTGACCTTGGTCGGGAAGCCGTGCACCCCCGAGACCGAGGACATGGTGATCACGCACCCGGCCTTGCGCTTCATCATCTCGAACACTGTCGCTCGGCAGACGTGGTAGACGCCGTCGAGGTTGACGCCGAGGACCTGCCTCCAGTCGTCGTCGCTCATCGTCACCAGCGGGCCGTCTCGTGCCACCCCGGCCGACGTGACCACGACATCGATCGGGCCGAGCTGCTCCTGGGTCGTCTCGACCAGTTGCTTCACCGACGCGGGGTCGGTGACGTCAGCCTGCACGGCGACGACCCGCGTCCCGTGCTCCCGCGCCTCCTGCTCCACCTCGCGAGCGGCCTCCGACTGAGACGCGTAACAGAAGCTCACATCGAAGCCGTCCTGCGCGAGCCGTAGCACGACAGCTCTGCCGATCCCCCGAGAACCCCCTGTGACCAGTGCGATCCGGGGCTCGGGGTTCGTCATGAGCGGTTCTCCTAAGTGACGTCGGCTGCTGTGTGGGAACCTAGTCGAAGGAGCGCGCAGCCGACCACTCCGTCCCTGTCCACCGAGGTCACCACAGCCGTGTGTCCGCGCGCCTGTGGCGTCTCGGCCGCCTTGGCGACCACGGCGACGAGGGCGAAAGCGGCGGAAGCCCCGTTGGTGTCGCCCACCAGCTCGGAGCTGCGCAGTCGCACCGGCGCCCGATCGCCGATCACGTCAGCGATCGCGGCGTCTTCGCCCTTGCCAAAGGGGTCGGGGCCACCGGAGCTCGCGACTGCCCAGACCCGGTCCGGCGTCTCGTCAGCGGTCGCGAACGCGCGCCGCAGGCAGGCGCCAAGCGCCGACCTGACGCCGCTCGGCTCGCTGTGCAGGCCGAACTCCAGCGCGAGCACCTCGGCGAGCTCAGCCCGCCCGTGCGCGCTGGGACGCCCGAGCGGCTCCACCAGGACCATGGCGCACCCTTCGCCGAGCGGCTCGGCCCCGGACTCGAGCCAGCTGCGAGCCTGCGACAGCTCCTCGACCGCACCGCACAGGATCACGTCGGCTCGGCCGGATCGCCGCAGTCTTCGCGCGTAGTTCAGGGCGGCCAATCCGGACGCCCGACCGGCGGACACTGTCGTGTTCGGCCCCCGGAGCTCGTGCCAGATCGCGCACCGCGCAGCGGCGCAGTTGAGCACCGTGTTGGGGAAACGCGCCGGATCCACGTGATAGGGCTTGTCCTGCGTGAAGGTGTCGCGGGCGAAATCCATCATGCTCAGCGCGCTCGCGGTGACGGTGCCGAGGACCAACCCGGATTCCGGGCCCACCCCGTCGATGCGTCCGCCGTCCTGACCGGCGAGCAGCTGTCCGGCCGTCGCCACAGCGAGCGCGGTCTGCCGATCCAGGGAACGGGTGCCCTTCCGTCCGAGCACCTCGCGAACCTCGAAGTCGGGCACGTGCCGGGGGCCCTCGCCGTGGCGTTGGCCGTCCCGCAGGCCAGCGGCGAAATCGGCGCCGACCAGGCCGAACGGCGAGATCGCGGACCACCCGGAGATCACCGTGCGAGCAGCCGGCTTCACGCGTGCTCCTCGAATTTGCTCAGGATCAGCACCGCGTTGTTGCCGCCGAACGCCAGGGCGTTGTTCTGCACGATCCGCGGGCTGGCCTCGATCGCTGTGTTCGGCACGCAGTCGATCTCGCACTCCGGGTCGGTCTCGACGTGGTTGATCGTCGGCGGGATGAACCCTTCGGTGATGGCCAGCGCGCATCCGATCGCCGCCAGGGCGCTGGCCGCTCCGAGCGCGTGGCCGAGCATCGACTTGACCGACACAGTGCGTGGCGGCGCCGGGCCGAAGACCTGTCGGATGGCGCGGGCCTCGACGACGTCGTTGGCTCTGGTGGCGGTGCCGTGCGCCGAGATGAAGTCAACCTGGTCGGGCTTGACGCCGGCGTTGTGCAACGCGAGCTCCATGCACCGGGCGACGCTGTCCTGGTTCGGCGCCACCGGATGGTCCGCGTCGCAGTTGAGCGCGAACCCGATGATCTCCGCGTAGATCCTGGCCCCCCGCGCGCGGGCCGAGGCGAGGTCCTCGAGCAGCATCACCCCGGCGCCTTCGCCCGCCAGCATTCCCTGCCGGTTCTTGTCGAACGGCTGGCACCGGTCGGGCGCCATGGCGCCGAGCCGGTAGAAGCCCGCGATGGTTTTGCGGCACAGGGCGTCCGCGCCGCCGCACACAGCGAAGGCGGCTTCACCGGCCCGGATCGCGTCGAAGGCGTTGCCGATCGCGTAGTTTCCCGCCGCGCAGGCGGTCGGGATGGTCACCGCCTCGACGTCGGTGAGGCCCAACTCGCGGGCGACGGCCGCGGACAGCCGACCCGCGTTGACGCGCCGCGCGATCGCCGGGTCCATCCGCTCCGGGCCACCGGTGACCTCCTGCTCGACCAGCCGGTCGAGCTCACGGGTCTCACCGTTGGTGGTGCCGATCGAGATCAGGCCGTGCCGCCCGAGCAGGTCAGGAGCCGTCAGTCCGGCGTCCTCAAGCGCCATCCCCGCGGCCGCGACGGAGAACTGGCTGGCCCGGCCGAGTTCGGCGGGGTCGAGGTGTGCCATCCACCGGGCCGGATCGAAGTCGACGACCTCGCAGGCGATGGCATGGTCGTAGCCGTCGGTGGGAAACCCCGTGATCGGCTTGGCCCCGCTCCGGCCGGCGCGGAGGCCGGACAGGAACTCCGCCACACCCACGCCGACACTTGAGATCACGCCGAGGCCGGTCACCACCACCCGCCGGCCAGCCGAGGCGGGGAGCTGTTCGCTGTCGTCAGCGACTGCTGTGAGCATCGGGGTCAGCTGGCTGACTCCCAGCCCGCCGCCTCCGTCACCACTGCGTACACACCGGCGAGATTGACCATGCGGACCAGCTCGGCGTTGTCGATCTTGACGTTGAAGGCCTTCTCGAGCCACGCCACGACCTCTACCACTGCCATCGAGTCGGCGCCGTGATCCTCCCTGAAAAGGCTGTCCTCGGTGACCTCGTCGGGCTCGATCTCAAGGATCTCGCACACGACGTCCCGGACCTGCTCTTTACGAGCCTCGATGGTTCCGGTCACGAGGCAACCTCCCTTCTGGCCGACAGCTCGGGCACCCGCCGAATCTATGTGGGCGCCGGACAGAGCGCCATCGAGATGGCATGAAGCTGCCGAGTCTGCCGCTGCCCTGACCAGGCTGGCCCGCTGGCCGCCAGCCGGCGCCTGCGCGGATCGGATCCTGGCATCTTCCTGCCAACGCAGGCCCGATCACGGAGGAGATCCCAGATGATGGGGCCGATGGAACCGACAACTGCACCCCAGCTTCGCACCGAGCGGCTGGCGTTGGCGGCTGCGGCTGTCACCGTGGTGCTCTGGGCCTCGGCGTTCGTCTCCATCCGGAGCGCCACGGCGAGCTACCCGCCGGGCGCGTTGGCGTTGGGTCGGTTGCTGGTGGCCTCGGCGGTG
>WHSM01000091.1 GCA_009380105.1 Micromonosporaceae bacterium | reverse complement strand
GATGCCCGCCGAGACCGTGCCGGTCGGGGTGATGGGCGCCGTCGGTCAGGAGCTCGACGAGCTGGTGGTCACCTCGGACCTGCAGACCAGCCAGCTTCTGCTGCGCGGCATGTTCGGTGAGCGCGTGAAGTCCACCGGCGGCCTGCCGGTGCCGGACGGGAAGCTGGCGGTCAGCGTGGAGGTGACCATGCCGGAGCAGGTGGCCGGCTTCCTCCGTCCGGGCTCGACCATCGCCATCTTCAACACCTTCAACATGATCGACCAGAAGCGCCGCGAGTCGAACGGTGAAGGGCTCCGGTTGAAGGAGGGCGCCAACCAGGCAACCCGGACCCTGCTGCCGAAGGTCGAGGTGCTCGCGATCGGGGCGTATGGCCAGCCCGGCGCCAAGACCAGCAACGGGAAGGCCTCCGACACCTCCAAGACCGGCAGCGGCCAGCAGCAAAGTCGGTCATCTCAGACCGCCATGGTGGTGACGGTCGCCGTCACCCAGAAGGAGGCCGAGCGGCTCGTCCACGCGGCGCGCACCAGCGAGCTCTACCTCGCGCTGGTCACCGGGTCCTCGGACGTCAAGCCGGGCACCGGGGTCGACAACCACTCCCTGTTCAACTGACCGGCCCGGTCCTAGACCCCGGAGGCCCACAATGACGATTTTGTACGAACCGGAGCGCCGCAACGCCCAGCAACTCGGGATGTTGTTCGGCAGCGACCTGCACACGGTCGCCACTGCTCAGGAGCTGGCCGCTGCGCTGGGGCGCCGTCCGGACGAGTTGCTGGTGCTGTTCGGCCCTGGCGCCGAGATCACCGAGGTCGCGGCGTTCGTGGCGGAGCAGCGGGTGGCGCGACCGGCGCTGGGTGTGCTGCTGCTGTGCGCCAGCGTCGACGTCACGGTGCTCGGCGAGGCGATGCGAGCGGGGGTGCGCGAGGTCGTCGACGCCGCCGACATCGGGGCGGTCCGCACGGCCTGCGCCCGTTCGCTCGCCTTGTCGCAGCAGCTCGCCGGGGCGAGCGCGGCGTCCACAGGCTCGGCTGACGGCCGGGTGGTGACGGTGTTCGCCGCGAAGGGCGGCTGCGGCAAGACCACGATGGCCGTCAACCTCGCGGTGGCGCTCGCCGACGGCGGGCGGCGGCGGGTGTGCGTGGTGGACCTCGACCTGGCGTTCGGCGACGTGGCGATCATGCTGCAGCTGGCGCCGCAGCGCACCGTGGCCGACGCGATCCCGATGACGGGAGGCGCGCACAGCGCTGGGCGCGTCGACGAGACCGCGCTGCGGTCGCTGGTGACGCCGTACTGCCCGGGGGTGGACGCCCTGCTGGCGCCGACCCGCCCGACCGACGGCGACCACGTCACCCGCGGTCTGGTGAGCGACCTGCTCGCCATCGCCAGGCGCTTGTACGACTTCGTGGTCGTCGACACGCCGCCGCAGTTCACCGATCACGTGCTCGCGGCGCTCGACGCCTCCGACCAGTACGTGCTGCTCGCCACCCCGGATCTGCCCGCGTTGAAGAACCTTCGGATCACGCTCGACATGTTCAATCTGCTCGACTACCCGGCCGCGCAGCGGCTGGTGGTCCTGAACCGGGCGGACGCCAAGGTCGGCCTCACCGGCGCGGACATCGACCGGGTGATAAGTGCCCCGATCACGGCGCACATTCCGTCCAGCCGCGACGTGCCGGTGTCGATCAACCGAGGCGTGCCGCTGCTGGTGGACAGCCCGAACCACCCGGCCAGCAAGGCGATCCGGTCGCTGGCGAACAGCCGGATCGCGTCGCCGCAGCAGCAGGGCGGCGGCCGAGGGCTGCGCGGCCTGTTCAGTCGCCGCAAGGGCGGAGCCTCGGCTCCCCAAGCCTCAGGGCCCGGAGCGTCAGCGTCCGGCGCCCCGCAGACGGCCGAGCCGTCGCCCGAACAGCCTGGCGCGCTTCCGCACGGCCCGGCGTACCCACATACGGGGGTCTCGCGGCAGAGAGGTGAGATCCGATGAGCTTGTCCGACCGCCTGGCTGGAAAGGGCTTCGGCCCCGACGGCCCGCACAGCGTCCCGAGCGGCGGCCCGCCCGGCCCCCTCAACGGCAGTCCAGCCGATCCCGCCAACCCCGCAGGCTCACCCGGCGACCCTGGCGCCAACGGCTCTGGCGCCGAGCAGGTCAACCCTGCGCCGGCGCCGTCGCTCCGGCTCGCGGAGCGTCAGGTGCAGGGCGCACTCGCGGAGCGGCAGTCACGGGGCCGCTCGCCGAGGCGCGCCGCCGGGTGCACCAGGCGCTGCTGGCCACCCTCGGCCCCCAGTTGTACGACACCTCCGACGAAGCGGAGCTGAACATCCGGGTCAAAGAGGCGATCGCCGAGGTGCTCGCCCGGGAAGAGCTGCCGCTGTCCTCCGCGGACCGGATCCGGATCGCCCGCGAGGTCGCCGACGAGATCCTCGGCCACGGGCCGATCGAGCCGCTGTTGCGGGACCCGGACGTCACCGAGATCATGGTCAACGGCGCGGGCCAGATCTACGCGGAGCGGTTCGGCCGGATCTACCCGGTGGACGCGGAGTTCGTCGACGAGTCGCACCTGCGGCGCGTGATCGACCAGATCGTCTCCCGCATGGGCCGCCGGATCGACGAGTCGAGCCCGATGGTGGACGCGCGTCTGCCCGACGGCAGCCGCGTGAACGCGGTGGTCCCGCCGATCGCGCTGAACGGCTCGATGCTGACGGTGCGGAAGTTCGCCGCGGACCCGTACACCGCGGACGACCTGATCGCGTTCGGCACCATGACCCGGCCGGTGGCGGGGCTGCTCGCCGCGTGCGTGCGAGGTCGGCTCGACGTGCTGATCTCCGGCGGCACCGGCTCCGGCAAGACCACCACGCTGAACGTGCTCTCGGGGTTCCTGCCGCCGGACGAGCGCATCGTCACCATCGAGGACGCCGCCGAACTGCAGTTGCACCAGACGCACGTGCTGCGCCTGGAGTCCCGGCCCCGCAACATCGAGGGCCGGGGCGAGGTGACGATCCGGGATCTCGTGCGCAACGCGCTGCGGATGCGCCCCGACCGGATCGTGGTCGGCGAGGTCCGCGACGGCGCCGCGCTGGACATGCTGCAGGCGATGAACACCGGCCACGACGGCTCGCTCACCACCGTGCACTCCAACTCACCGCGGGACTCAGTCGCCCGCCTGGAGACCATGGTGCTGATGGCCGGCATGGACCTGCCGATCCGGGCGATCCGGGAGCAGGTCGCCTCCGCCGTCGACATCATCGTGCACCAGTCCCGGATGCGTGACGGCACCCGCCGGATCACCCACATCACCGAGGTCACCGGCATGGAGGGTGACGTGGTGAGCCTGCAGGACCTGTTCGTCTTCGACTACCAGTCCGGGCAGGACGAGCACGGCCGGTACCGGGGCGGGCTGGTCTCCACCGGGTTGCGTCCGATGTTCCTGGACCGCCTGGCGCAGGCCGGCGTGGCGGTGCCGCTGGACGTCTTCGGCTTCGCGGGACGGCCGCGATGAGACAGCGACGCGCGGCCCTGTGGATAGTCCTGTGTGGACTCCTCGTGGGCCTGGCGGCGGCGAGCCCGGCGTACGCCGCGGCGAAGCTGGAGCTGAGCGGGGTGCGGACGGCGCCGGGCGAGTTGAGTTTCGCCGTCAACGTGCACGGCCTGCCGGAGGGCGCCGACCTGGAGCAGGCCGAGGTCTCCGTGCGGGTGGGCGATGAGGAGCTGCCGGCCGAGGTGAGCACGGACGAAGCCCCGCAACCGGGCGCGCCGTCGCCGTCGGCCAGCGTCAGCCAGGTTCGGGGCGTCGTGGTCGCGATCGACGCCAGCCGTTCGATGGTGGACGACGATGCGATCGGCGCCGCCCGGGCCGCCGCGGCCGAGTACGCCAAGGTGATCCCCGCCGACGTGCGCCTCGGCCTCGTGGCGTTCGCCGCGAGCCCGAAGACCCTGGTCGCCCCGACGACCGACCGTGACACGTTCACCGACGCCCTGGGCAAGATCACAGCCAACGGCGACACCGCCCTGTATGACGGGGTGCGCCAGTCGGTCGGCGTGCTGGACGACGCCGGACTCGGCCGCGCCGCCACTCGGCGCGTCGTGGTGCTCTCCGATGGCGCCGACACCGTGTCGAAGACCCAGCTCGACGCGCTCGCGAAGACGCTCGCCGGTGAGCGGATCCCGGTGGACGTCGTGGCTCTCGGGGCCGCGATCGACCGGGCCGCGCTGCGCCGGATCAGCGACGCCAGCGACGGACGTTACCTGTCCGCCAGCAACAGCGGAGCCCTCGCCGGAGCGTTCCGGGAGGCCGCCCGTTCGTTCACGGCCCGGTTGCTGGTCGCCGCCGACGTGCCGGAGTCGCTGGCCGGGAAGCGGGCCGTGATGGAGGTCGCGGTGGACGTCGCCGGCCAGCAGCTCACCGCCACGATGGACGTGGCCTTCGCCGCGCCCGCGACCAACGCCGGCGCCGCCGCCCCCCGCGCGATCCAGCTTCCCCCGGCGCCGTCGTGGCTGGGCTGGGCGCTCGGCGGGATCGTGTTCCTGGCGCTGTTCGTCGGGGTGTCCGGAGTGCTGTACCCAGTGCTGGTCGGCGCGCCACGCCGGCGCCGGATCGCCCAGATCGACTGGTACGCGACCGGGCGTCCGCCACACGCCGCCACCACCCCTGACGCGCCGGGCGCTGTGGCCCGCACAGCCCTGGCGTGGACCGAGCGGGCTGTGCGGTCGGGACGTCGCGAGGAGCGGATGACGCAGAAGCTGGACCGCGCGGGCATGAGCGTGCGCCCCGGCGAGTGGCTGCTGCTGCAGATCTGCGTGGTGTTCACGACGGTGGCGGTGCTGTGGCTGCTGCTGCCGTGGTGGGCCGGGATTCCGTTGGGCCTCCTGATCGGCTGCGTCGGCATGTGGTCGTACCGGGTGATCCGCACCAAGTGGCGGATCAGACAGTTCGCCGAGCAGCTCCCGGACGCGCTGCAGCTGGTGATCGGCTCCTTGCGCTCGGGCTTCTCGCTGGCGCAGGCGCTCTCCGCGGTGGTGCGCGAGTCGGCCGACCCGGTGGCGGCGGAGATCGGGCGGGCGCTGGCCGAGACCCGCCTCGGCGCCGAGTTGGAGGACGCGCTGCAGCGCGTGGTCTCCCGTACCGACAGCGAAGACCTCTCGTGGGCTGTGATGTCGATCCGGATCCAGCGTGAGGTGGGCGGCAACCTCGCCGAGGTGCTGCAGACCGCGGTGGACACGATGCGGGAACGCGGCAGGCTGCGTCGTCACGTGAAGGCGCTGTCGGCGGAGGGGCGGCTCTCGGCGTACATCCTGGTGGCCCTGCCGATCGGGCTGTTCGGCTACATGTTCCTGGTGCGCCGCGAGTACATCGAGACGCTCTACACCACCGGCTTCGGCATCTTCATGTTGTCGACGGCGGGTCTGTTGATCCTGTTGGGCGGGTTCTGGATGAGTCGGCTGGTCAAGGTGGAGGTCTAGAGCGATGACGATGCTGATCGGCGTGCTCGCGCTCGCCGGAGCGATCGGCCTCGGCGCGTATGCGTTGATGGCCGGCGGAGGCGCCCGGGTCGCTGTCACGCGCACGGTGGCGGCGGTGGAGCGCGGGTACGTGGTGGGCAACCTGCCGGACCGCGACTCGTCGTTCGGCCAGCGGGTGGCGTTGCCGTTCGCGCGGCGGCTGGGCGGCGTGGGGCGGGCTCTGACTCCGACCGGAACCCGGGAGCGGTTGCAGCGGTGGCTGGACCGGGCCGGCAACCCGCTGGGTTGGACGGTCGACACGGTCGTGATGGTCAAAGGCGTCGGCCTCGGCTACGTGGCGCTGTTCCTGGGCTTCTTCGGCCTGCTCGTCGGCGGCTTCACCGGCCTGGCCGTGTGCGTGGTGATCGGCGCGGTGGTCGGGTTCTACCTGCCGGACCTGCTGGTCCTCAACGCCGGCCTGCGCCGCCAGGATCAGATCCGCAAGAGCCTCGCGGACATGCTCGACATGTTGACGGTGAGCGTGGAGGCCGGCCTCGGGTTCGACGCGGCCCTGGCGCAGGTGGCGCGCAACGCGCGTGGCCCCCTCGCGGGCGAGACCGCGCGGGCGCTGCAGGAGATGCAGTTGGGCAAGTCGAGGGTCGACGCGCTCCGTGACCTGGCGAAGCGCACCACGGTGATCGAGCGGACCTTCGCCTCGGCGGTGGTGCAGGCGACGGAACTGGGCATCCCGATCGCGACCGTGCTGCGGGAACAGGCCAAGGAGATGCGGGTACGCCGCCGGCAGCGCGCTGAGGAGAAGGCGCAGAAGGTGCCGGTCAAGATCCTGTTCCCGCTGATCTTCCTGATCTTCCCGTCGCTGTTCATCATCGTGCTCGGCCCGGCCGTGATCCGGCTGATGGCGCTGATGCTGTCGATGTGACACCGGATCGCGGGAAGTGGTGGGGCGGGTCCGCGGTGGGAGTCCCGGTCAGGCCGTGCGGGCGGGTGCGGCGGCCTCGGCCCGCGCTGGTTCGGTGAGGAGGCCGCGGCGTACCGCTGTCATCAGGGCCTGGGCTCGGTTGCCGGCGCCGAGCTTCTCGTACAGCCGCCCAATGTAGGTCTTGACCGTGGACTCGCTGACCGACAGCGCCACCGCGATCCGCGGCGTGGTGTAGCCGTCCCGCAGCAGGTGCAGCACCTCGTGCTCCCGGGCGCTGAGCGGGGACGACGGGCGGTGGTGGCGCGCGGCGATCGCGGCGGCCAGGCCGGGCGACGCGAACGTGGTGGCGGAGACCGCGGCGTGCCGGATCGCGGCCAGGATCTCGTTCGTGTCGGCGGTCTTGGTGACGAACGCGGACAGCCCCGCCTGCAGCGCCTGCAGCAACAGCCCGTCGTCGGCCGCGGCGAGCAGCACCACCCCGAGACCGGGGTGGGCGCGGCGCAGCTCGCGGCCGAGCGTGATGCCGTCGGAGTCGGTCAGCTCACCGCCGATGGTCACGACGGTCGGGGCGAGGTCGGCGACCAGTCGGCGCGCGTCCTGCGCGTCCTCGGCTCCACCGACCAACTCGATGTCATCGGTCGCCGCCGTGGCGTACGCGAGTCCGAGCCGGGCCAGTGTGTGCCGATCGACGGCGACGAGCCGAATGCGCATTGAGTACCCCCTACCGCCACAAGTGTGGCGGCTGCGGAGGCGCGCCGCGACCAGCGATCGGACGGAAACGGTCTGCCGTTAGCCCCTTGCCGGACGTTGCCAAGTCGTGCTACGGCGCACGTCACATCCCATGATCGGCGGAAGGGCCCCGAGCTCAGCGGTGTCCGCGGCGCGCGCCGGCCCGGCGCTCGCGCGCCAGCTCTGTCAGGTACGCCCGGAAGTCGACCTGGATCGTGTGCCGTTTCGAGGCGATGTACCGCCTGGCCTGCTTGCGCTCGTAGTCGGCTATGGACCGACGCATCTCCGGCTCGGACGGGAGCGCGGCCGTGCCGTCGAGCAGGTCGGCGATCCACTGGGACTGCGTCTCGGCGATCGGCATGATCGCCCCCAGCGGCTGGACCAGCCCGACGAAGTACAGACCGGGATGGGCCGGGTCGACGACCCGCCGGTACAGCTCGACCCGGTTGTCCTCGGCGGAGACCAGGCCGGGCTGGAAGAACGGGAGCCGGATCTGGTAGCCGGTGCAGTAGATGATCGAGTCGATCTGCTCGGCGGAGCCGTCGGCGAAGTGCACCTTGCCCCCGTCGAGGCGCTCGATGTTCGGCTTGACCGCGATGTCGCCGTGGCCGAGCCGGTTGAGCAGATCGGCGGAGACCGTCGGGTGCGCTTCGAGCGGCTTGTGATCGGGCTCCGGCAGCCCGTACTCGGTCATTTTTCCTTGCACGACCCGCAGCGTGACGCGGGTGAACATCTGCTGCACCTTGAACGGCAGCCGCCCGAGCGGGGTCTTGACCAGCTTGTCGAACGGCTGGCCGAACTGGAACTTCGGCAGCACGTACGCCCCGCGCCGCATCGCCAGGAACGTGCGCTCGGCGACCCGGCAGGTGTCCACCGCGATGTCGCAGGCGGAGTTGCCGATGCCGAGCACCAGGACCCGCTTGTCGGCGTACGGCTCGGGCGTCTTGTAGTAGTGGGAGTGGAGCTGCTCGCCGGTGAACGTGTCGGCGCCGGGGAACGGCGGCTCCGGGTCGCGGGGGCTCCAGTGGTGGCCGTTGGCGACCAGCACCGCGCGATACCTTGTGGTCCGCTCGTCGCCGGTGTCGCGGGAGCGGACCGTGACGTCCCAGCCGGCGTCCCCGCCGTCGGCGGGCTCGACGTTCGTGACCTCGGTGCGGAACGTGATCGTCTCCCGCAGTCCGAAGTCGTCCACGTAGTCGTCGAAGTACTCGATGATCTGGAAGTGGCTGGGGAAGTCCGGATAGGTCTTCGGCATCGGGTAGGCGGCGTACTCCATGACGTCGCGGCAGGTGTTGATGTGCAGCGACTTGTAGGCCGACGACATGCCGTTGTCGTTGAGGTAGCGCCAGTTGCCGCCGATGTCGGAGCCGGCTTCATAGCAGTCGTACGGAATCCCGCGCGCCTGGAGCACCTGGCAGGACGTGATGCCGGACGAGCCGGCCCCGATGATGCACACCTTGTCCATGCAGCACCCTCCCGGGATCCAATCGCGGTCGAACCAGTATGACCTCAACCCAGCCACACCCGAGATTCGACCAACCGGCCGGCGAGCCGTTACTGGAGCAGGTCGCGGAGGAGTTTGCCTGTCGGGTTGCGGGGGAGTTCATGCAGGTAGGCGACCTCGCGGGGGGCCTTGAACCGGGCCAGGTAATGCTTGACGTACCCCTGGATCTCCTCTGGCGACAGCCGGGCCCGGGGCTCCAGCACCACGAACGCCTTGAGTCGCTGCCCGAACTCCGCGTCGGGCACACCGACCACGGCGGCGTCGTTGATGGCGGGGTGCGCGACGAGGAGGTTCTCGACCTCGCCCGGGTACACGTTCTCGCCGCCGGAGACGATCATGTCGTCGGCGCGGCCGTCGATGAACAGCAGCCCGTGCTTGTCGAGGTGCCCGACGTCGCCGGTGGACATCAGGCCGTGGATCTCGTCCTTGCTGTCGCCGCCGGTGTAGCCGCCGAACTTGAGTCCGCTGGTGACGTACACCCGGCCGCGCTGGTACGGCTTGCTCACGACCCGGCCGTTGTCGTCGTACAGGCGCACCCTGCAGCCGACGGGGGACTTGCCCACGGTGCCGGGCGCGCGGCGCCAGTCCCGAGGCGTGGCGATGGTGGCAACGGCGACTTCGGTCGAGCCGTACAGGTTGTAGATCACCGGCCCGAACGCCCGTATGGCGCGGTTGCCGAGCTCGGGGGCGAGCGCGGACCCGGAGCACAGGATGATTCGCAGCGACGAGGTGGCGTACTTGGCGAGCACGCTCTTGCCGAGGTCAAGGATCCGCTGCAGCATCGTCGGGATCACCACCAGCGCGGCGCACCGGTTCCGGTCGATCCGGGCCAGCGTGGTGGCGGGGTCGAAGCGCCGGGAGAGCACGGTGGTGGACGCCATCGCCAGGGTGATCACCAGTTGCGAGAGCCCGATGCCGTGGAAGATCGGCGCGCAGATCATGGTGGCTTCGTTGCGCCGGTACGGGATGTGATCCAGGAACTCCGCGCTCACCATGGGAGTGCGGACTTCCCGGGGCGCACCCTTCGGGACGCCGGTGGTGCCGCTGGTCAGCAGCACCACCCCGCCGGCCCGCCGCGGCGGCGGCAGATCCTCGTTCTCGGTGGTGGCGATTAGCCGCTCCACGGTGGGCTGGTCGACCGCGGCGGCCACGTTGATCCAGGCGAGGTAGCGGGTCACCGAGCGCGGCAACGCCGCGACCACCGGGGTGAACTCCTGGTCGTACACGATGGCGGAGACGCCTTCCCGGGCCGCCACCTCGGCGAGCTGCCGGGCGGCGAAGCCGGTGTTGAGCAGCACGGCCCGGGCGCCGATCTTGCCGCAGGCGAAGATCGCGTCCAGGAAGCCGCGGTGGTTGCGGCACAGGATGCCGATCACGTCGCCGGAGTTCAGCCCGTCCTCCAACCAGGCCCGGGCGAGCGCGTTGCTGCGCCGGTCGAGCTGGTTGAAGGTGAGCGCGCCGAGGTCGTCGACCAGGCCGATGACGTTGGGATCGCGACGCGCCGCGACCCGCATCGCGCCGGCCCACACTCCGAGCCGGCGTATCGAGTAGAGGGATTGCAGCGCTTCGTCGGGGCGGGTGGGCCGGAACAGTCGCGCACGCTGCAGCACATAGACGCTTCCCAAGGCGTCGAATGGCCGCATGATCGTGTCCCAGGTGTGAGCGAGGAAATCGGGCATGGGGCCTCCGGCATCCATCCCCGTTGAACTGCGCCGTCGCAGGGCCCCCGCTGTCAACTGACGGTAACTACTGAGCGGGCGCTTAGGAAGAGGCGACGTCCGGGTCGAAACGCGACGCTCACTCGTCCAGGAGGCGTCACTCCGTCACTGGTGTGCATTTCGGGCGTATGTCAGTGGCGTGGGTCACTCACGTCCGCCATTTACGTGCAAGCCTGTATGTATGTTAGCTTCGGGGCATCGATCGTCACCCTCTACCAGCGCGCGCGGCGCTGAGCCGTACCGCCGGAAAAGACAGCGACCACGCGACAACCGGGAGGATTCGAATGGGTCACGTCAGTTCGTCGATCGAGATCGCCGCGCCGCCGGAGAAGGTGTGGGCCGAGTTCACCGACCCCGCCAACTTCGAAAAGTGGCTGACCATCCACACCAAGTGGAAGGGCGACGTGCCGACCGGGTTCGTCAAGGGCGCGAAGGTCACCGAGGTGGTCACCATGATGGGGATGCCGAACACCATCGAGTGGACAGTCGACGAGTTCGACGCGCCGCACAAGGTCTCGATCTCCGGCACCGGCATGGCCGGCGTGAAGGTGCGGTTCGGCCTGTCGGTCGAGCCGTCCGGCGAGGGGTCGAAGGCGACGATCGACGCCGAGTTCAGCGGTGCGATGATCGTCGGCGCGCTGGCCACGGCCGTGGAGAAGGACGGCCAGAAGAACCTCGACAAGTCCCTGGAGCAGTTCGCCGCGCTGGTGGGGTGAGACGAGATGTCGGAGGAGCGGTTCGATCCCGCCGGGCTGGACCAGTGGACCGAGGAGCACCGGTTCGAGGTGACCCGGGAGCGCATCATCGCGTACGCCGAGGCGACCAACGACCCGATCGAGGCGCACCTGGCCGGGGACGTGGCCCCGCCGGTGTTCGCGATCGTGCCGGTGTTCGGCTCGCTGACCGAGCCGGCGTTGAGCGCGGTGCCGCTGTCGCTGTTCGGCCGGATCGTGCACGGGGAGCAGGACTTCCGGTTCCACCGGCCGATCCGCCCCGGCGACGTGCTGGTCTCCCGGGCCCGGATGACCGGGTACGAGGGCCTGCCGAACGGCACCCGCGCCTGCGTGCACGTCGAGAGCCGGGCCGAGGACGGCGCCCTCGTCAACGAGCAGCACGTGACATTCTTCGTACCCGGCTTCGACACCGGTGAGAAGCGGGGGACGCTGGCGCCGGGCCACAAGCTGGACGAGTCGCCGCGCGCCGCGCCGCCGGTGGCGAAGGTGTCGCAGCACGTCGACGAGGACCAGACGTTCCGGTACGCCCCGGCGAGCGGCGACCCGATGCCGATCCACCTGGACGAGGACGTGGCGCGCGCCGCCGGACTGCCCGGGATCATCGTCCACGGCCTGTGCACGATGGCGTTCACCTCATGGGCAGTGCTCACCGAGGTCGCGGGCGGCGACGCGACAAGGCTGAAGCGACTAGCGGTCCGCTTCACCAAGCCGGTGCGGCCCGGCCAGACACTGACCACGCAGATCTGGAGCGCGGGACCAGGCGCGCACGCCTACGAAACGACGGTAGGCGACACCGTCGTGATCAAAGACGGACTCGCGGAGATTGAGGGCTGACATTGGGCGCATTGGACGGGCGGGTCGCCGTCATCACCGGGGCTGGGCGGGGGATTGGGCGGGAGCATGTGTCGCTCTTTGCCGCCGAGGGCGCCTCGCTCGTGGTGAACGACCTCGGTGGCGCGAACGACGGCGCCGGGGCTGACGCCGGGCCGGCGGCCTCATCCAGCAGGCCGTCGAGGAGTACGGCAGGCTCGACGTCGTGGTGAACAACGCCGGCATCCTGCGGGACGCGTTCCTCGCCGGGATGACCGAGGAGCAGAGCATCGAGGCTTGGAGCACGCCATGATCGAATGGTCCGACACCGAGATCATGATCCGCGACGCGGTGCGGGAGTTCGTGGACAACGAGATCCGCCCGCACGTCGATGAGTTGGAGCACGGCGGGCTGCCCCCGTACGACATCATCCGGAAGTTCTTCAGCTCCTTCGGCGTGGACGCCATGAACCGGGAGAACTTCAAGCGGCGGATCGAGAAGGTGAAGGCGCGCGAGGCGGGCGCCGACGCCGG
>WHSM01000324.1 GCA_009380105.1 Micromonosporaceae bacterium | reverse complement strand
GACGTAGCTGGCAAAAGCCAGGGCCACGGACGGGTACATGACAGAAAGTCACGTCACCATCACAGCTACTCATCGGTTAGAAAGGCATGGAGGTACGCAACCGCGTACCCCATCTGCCAAGGGTCACGCCGAGTCCTGTCCGCCCTGGCAGATGATCACGGCGACGCGCTGAGGGCAACGGGCAGGAGTGGGGAACCACCTCGGCACTTCGGTGTCGAACCGGGACAGCGACAGAAGTCCCTCGGGGTGAAGCCGGACCGCGGCGAGCAGCCACGGTGAGGCCGGGCAGCCTTCCCGCCCGAACCCGACAGCTGACCTCGCAGGCGTGCTGGAAGGAACCGCAGCGATGCCACGCCGTACCGCACGTCGGACAGCGTCGAAGAAGGCGATCCAGCTTCGGAGCGCCGCTCACACCCTCCGCATGAGGATCACACTCGCCCTCCTGGGCGTGTCGACCCTCCTCGGCACGGGCCTGGTGGTCGCTCCACTCGCCTATCTCGCCTGACGGGCCTGACAAGGATCCGATAGCGCTGCTTGCCTGGGGGATGCACACTCTGTGTCAACCGTGTGCAACCCGTCCCGGCGTAGGAGCGTGTCACGTGCAGGGACCAACGCGGGGCGCGGACCGAGTCACTCGGTACGCGCCCCCACCTCATTTCCGGGTCAATGCCACGCAGCGCCAGGGAAGGCCCGAAACGCGCCCAATGGTGGGCACACAACACGTCCGGGGCTGGATAGGGTCACGGTGAGCGCAATCAGGCACAACACATCGGCAAGGCATAGGCTTGACGGAAGCGTTTAGCTGCGCGGAGGGCATCTAATAGGGAGGCTGGGGTTTGACCCAGGTCGGTGCGCCCGCGGTCGGCGAGATTCTCGCCGACCGATACCGCATCGAGGAGCACGTCAACGACGACTCCACGGGGCGTCAGGTGTGGCGTGGCGTCGATGTGATCCTGCGACGGGCTGTGACGATCGTGCTGCGCACTCCCGGCGGCGCCGAGGCTGACGAGATGCTCGGCGCGGCGGTCGCCGCCAGCCGCGTGATCCACCCCAACATCGTCGGCGTGTACGACGCCATCGACGAGGGCAGCCGGGCGTACGTGGTGCGGGAATGGGTGGAAGGGCGCTCACTCCGGGACGCGGTGCGCGAGGCGCCGCTCGACCCGGCGCGCGCGGTCACGGTGGCCCGCGCCGTCGCCGACGCGCTCGCCGCGGTGCACGCCACCGGAGTCTCCCACGGCAACGTCCACCCCGGCAGCGTGCTGCTCTCCGTGGACGACCGCATCGTCCTGGGCGACGCCCGGGCCAACGAGCGGACCACCCCGGAGGCCGACGTGCGCGCCGTCGGCGCCGTCCTCTACTGCGCGCTGACCGGGCACTGGCCCCGCCAGATCCCCGGGCCGGCCGCCCTGCCGGCCGCGCCGGCGGTGGACCCGGGCCGGATCGCCACCCCCCGGCAGGTGCTCGGCGGCGTGCCCGCCGAACTCGACGAGCTCGCCATGGACCTGCTCAATCCCGACGTGCCGGCGCCGGGCGCCGCCGAGTTGGCGGTCGAGCTGACCCGCCTCAGCTACCACGACCGCGGCCTCCACAACGCCGGTTTCCAGGGGCAGTACCAGTACCAGGACTATTCGCCGGAGCCTGTGCGCGCAGGGCCGCTCGGCTTTGTGTCCACGCCCGACCGCGGTCCGGAGCCCGAGCCGCAGCCCGTCTGGAACAAGGTGCTGATCGGCGTGGCGGGCCTGCTCGCGATCGTGCTCGTCGGCCTTCTCGTCGGCACGTTCCTGTCCAGCGGGGTGCCGGAGTCCCCCGAGGCCGCGGGCGCCGAGCAGAAGGACGGCAACGGCAAGAGCGGCAAACGCAGCGGCGACGTCGAAGAGATCACCCTCAGCCCCGACATGGTGCGGCTGGTCGACCCTCCGAGCGGCGACCGCACCGAGACCGGGGGCATCGATCTGTCGGTGGACGGCAAGGATGACACCGGCTGGCCCACACAGGAGTACCAGTCCGCCAGGTTCGGCAACCTGAAGCAGGGCATGGGGCTGCTGATCGACCTCGGAAAGCCCAAGAAGCTCAGCGCGATCCATCTGACCATGTCCGCCCCGGACGCCGAGGTGCAGATCCGGCACGGCGACGAGGACTTCGGCGACAGCAGCGCGGGTGACAAGCAGATCTCCGAGAGCTTCGCCAACGCCGGCCCACCCCGCCAGGTTCAGACCAAGGAGCAGATCGCGGTGGACATCAAGACGCGGTACCTGCTGGTCTGGATCACCGAGCTGCCGCTGAACCAGGGCAAGTACCAGGTGGAGATCAGGGAGATCCGGGTGATTTCCGGATCCGGCAGCTGACCCTGACTCGCGCATGACGGCAGACCAGCCACGAGAGCGGACGCCGCTCAGCGAGCCGTGCCCTGCGACCGACCCACGGGACGACCACGCTTTGTTGCGTGCCCACCTGGACGGCGACGGGAGGGCATTCGGGGAGCTCGTGAAGCGGCACCAGGACCGGCTCTGGGCGGTGGCCCTGCGCACCATCGGCGACCGGGAGGAAGCGGCGGACGCGTTGCAGGACGCGCTGCTGTCGGCGTACCGGGCGGCGGGGCGGTTCCGGGGCGACTCAGCGGTGACCACGTGGCTACACCGGATCGTGGTGAACGCCTGCCTGGACCGGATCCGGCGCCGCAGCGCGCGCCCGACGACCCCGCTGCCGGAGGCCGGTCCCGCTGAGCCGTCAGTGCCGGACCGCACCAGCGAACGCGAGACGTCGCTGATGGTGTGGCAGGCGCTGAGCCGGATCCCCTCCGACCAGCGGGCCGCTCTCGTGCTGGTCGACCTGCACGGCTACTCGGTCGCCGAGGCCGCCGAGATACTCCGGACCGCCGCAGGCACCGTGAAGAGCCGGTGCAGTCGCGGCCGCGCGCGGCTGGCGGTGATTCTCGGCCACCTGGGGAACCCGGAGAGCACAGCGGCCGTCCCATCCTCAGGCGGGTCCGCGCCACTAGGCGCGGGTTCTGCCGCCGAGGGACCTGTCAGCGCCGGAAAGGAGGAGCCGTGACGACCGAGCACCCTCGCGACCTCGGCGCCGGTCCCGATCCTGAGCGCGTCGACCTGGACCTTCTCGCCGACTACGCCGGTGGCGCGCTGGACGGCACGCCCGCGTACGACCGGATGGCGCGGCTGGTGGACACCCGGCCACAGTGGGCCGCCGCGCTCGACGCGCTGCGCGCCGCCGACACCCTGGTGCGCGCTGACCTCGCCGCCCTGGACCGCCAACCTGAGCCGCTGCCGCCCGGCCTGGCGGACCGACTCCAGGCCGCCTTCGACGCCGAGCCGTCGCCGTCGCGTGCCGAAGCCACCCCGGATGCCGCCCCTCCGGGACCGCACGAGTCTGAGACGGCTCCTCGCGAGGCCGAGGTGGTTCCGCTCGCGCGCCGTCGCCTGCGCCGTTTCCGGATCGCGGCAGCCGGCGCCGTGGCCGCCGGGCTGATCGCCCTCGCCGGCTCTGTGGGGTACGTGGGCCTGCAAGGCGCGGGCGACATGGGCGACGCCAAGACGACCGCCGAACGTGACGGCGACGCCGCCTCAGCGCCCGACGCCGCCACGGAAGGCAGAAACGACCACGCCGAGGGCCTTGCCCAAGGTCGCTATCCGGCCCCGGTGCTGGCGAGCGGACGGGACTACCGCCGCGACTCGCTTGCCTCGGCAGCGACGCTGCGCGGCGAGTCGGAGCGGGCCAAGGCCGCGATGGCGGCGCCGGCCGACCTGTCCCGGCTGACCGACCCGGCGGCGCTGCGCGCGTGCCTCACCGCGATCCAACAGACCTACGCCGGCACACCACGCCTCGTCGACTACGCCCGCTTCGAAGGCTCGCCTGCGCTGATCGTGGTTCTGGCCGACGGTGACACGCGGCGGGTGGTCGTCGCCGGATCCGAGTGCGGCGTCGACGACGCCGACGTCACACACCACACCACGGCCTGACCTTCCCTCTCGTCGCCCGGCCCGTCTCGTCGCCCGGCAGTGCGTGAGCTTCGCCTCCGCTGGGAATTCTTCCTCCGTACGATGGCGTTCTGGCAGCCAGCGGGCCCCGCCTCACGTCGGCGGTCCGCCGATGGCCTGAGGCAAGCCGTCCTACGCACGAGGAGAGACAGTGGAAGACGTCCGCAACGTGATCATCGTCGGATCCGGCCCGGCCGGCTACACCGCGGCCGTGTACGCCGCCCGCGCCAACCTCAAGCCTCTGGTCATCGAGGGCGCGCAGTCCGGCGGGGCGTTGATGACCACCACGGACGTGGAGAACTTCCCCGGGTTCGCGGACGGCATCCTCGGCCCGGACCTGATGGACAACATGCGCAAGCAGGCGGAGCGGTTCGGCGCGGAGTTCCTCACCGACGACGCCACCCGGGTCGCGTTGGCCGACGAGGTCAAGACCGTCTGGGTGGGCGAGACCGAGTACCGGGCGCACGCGGTGATCCTGTCGACCGGGTCGGCGTGGCGGCCGATCGGCGTGCCGGGCGAGCAGGAGCTCCTCGGCCGGGGCGTGTCGAGCTGCGCGACCTGCGACGGGTTCTTCTTCCGGGGTCAGCACATCGTGGTGGTCGGCGGCGGCGACTCGGCGATGGAGGAGGCGACGTTCCTGACGAAGTTCGCCGAGACCGTGACGATCATCCACCGGCGGGACGAGTTCCGCGCCAGCAAGATCATGCAGGACCGGGCCCTGAACAACCCGAAGATCAAGGTCGAGTGGGACACCGTCGTGACCAAAGTGCTTGGCCAGGACAAGGTCTCCGGGGTCGCGGTGCGCAATGTCAAGACCGGCGAGGAGCGCACGCTCGACGTCACCGGCATGTTCGTGGCGATCGGCCACGACCCGCGCAGCGAGCTGTTCCGCGACCAGATCGCGGTCGACGACGAGGGGTACGTCAAGGTCGAGACGCCCAGCAGCGTGACGAACCTGCCCGGCGTGTTCGGCGCGGGCGACCTGGTCGACCACACGTACCGTCAGGCGATCACCGCCGCCGGCACGGGCTGCGTGGCCGCCCTCGACGCCGAGCGCTACCTCGCTTCGCTCGACCACCACTGACCGGCGGCACTCGCGACTGGCAGCCTTCGCGGGCGGCGCTCAGACCAACGACGAGCAGGACGACGAGAGGATTCCACGTGGGAACGAAGCCCATCACAGACGCCACATTCGCCACCGAAGTGCTGAAGTCGGACATCCCAGTGGTGGTCG
>WHSM01000619.1 GCA_009380105.1 Micromonosporaceae bacterium | reverse complement strand
CGCGCGGCGCTCATCGGCGCCGCCGTCCTCGCCGGGCAGCTCTCCATCGGCTGGAGCAACGACTGGTTCGACGCCGCGCGGGACCGGGCCGCCGGCCGGCGCTCCAAGCCACTCGTCAGCGGGGCGCTGCCGGTGTCTGCGGTCGCTGTCGCGGCGTCGCTCGCCGGGTTCGTGACGGCGGTGTGGTCGCTGTCGCTGGGCGTGGCAGCGGGCGCGCTGCACATCGCCGGGGTGGCCGCCGGGTGGCTCTACAACTGGCCGCTGAAGGCGACGGCGGCGTCGGTGCTGCCGTACCTCGTGGGGTTCGGGGCGCTGCCCGCGTTCGCGGTGATCGCCGCCGGCCGTCAGCCGCCGGCGTGGCTGATCGCGGCGGGCGCGTTGCTCGGCGCCAGCGGGCACTTCGCGAACGTGTTGCCGGATCTGGCCGACGACGCCCGCACCGGCGTGCGGGGGCTGCCCCACCGACTCGGCGCCGCCGGAAGCCGGGTCACGGTGGTCTGCTGCCTGCTGCTGGCGGGCGGCGCTGTCGTCTTCGGCCCCGACGGCCCGACGCCCCGGCCCGGGTTGGCGGTGCTGGCCGGAGCGGCCGTCGCGCTGGTCGGATCCATCCTGACCCGGCGGCGGTACGGCGAGCGCCTGCTCTTCCACGTCGTCATCGGCGTCGCGCTGGCGTTCGTGGCGTTGCTGCTCACCAACCCGGCCCTGTGACGCGTGGCGGCCCGCCCCTTGGCGCGGATCCGGAACGCGAGCCCGCAGGTCACAGCCCACGACGCCGGTGACCGGTCGCGCGAGACCTCCCATTACGCTGTATGGCGGCTTGACACTCAGGAGGACAACGTGCGCCTGACCGCCGACCACGCATCGCCCGCCCGCCGGCGCCGCTCCACCCGTCTGCGCGGCGCGGCCCTGCTCGCCGCCGGCCTCACGACCCTGCTCGCGGGATGCAGCGCGGGGCAGATCTCGCAGACCGCGCTCACGGAGCCCTCCGTGCCGGGCGTGCACGCCGACGCGGGCGACATCTCGCTGCGGAACGTGCAGATCGTGTACGGCGGACGCGAGCACCCCAACTACGAGAAGGGCGGCGACGCCCCGCTGGATGTGCGGATCTTCAACACGGGCGCCGAGCCGGACGTGTTGACAGGTGTGAAGAGCCCCGCGGCCGAGCGCGTCACCCTCGTCTCCGGAGACCAGGTCGCCGGAGACGAGAACGAAGGCTCCGGCGTCTGCCCCGAGCCGGTTGTCGACGCCGGACCCGACCAGCCAGCCTCAACGTTCACGATCGCGCTCAAGCCGGGCGCCTGCGCTCTGCTGGCCCCGGGACATCAGTTCCACCTGCAGCTGGGTGGCCTCACCGAGAAGCTGTCGCCGGGCGACGCCGTCGACGTCACGTTCACGTTCGGGCAGGCCGGCGACGTGACGCTCAAGGTCCCGTTCGGGATGCCGACCGAGGGCGCGAACCACAGCCCGGTCAACATGCACCCCGAGGAGCCCGAGGTGGTCGGCGGCCACAAGGGCGGCGAAGGCGAAGGCGGCCACTGAGCCGCCGGATCGCCGGATCGCCGGATCG
>WHSM01000536.1 GCA_009380105.1 Micromonosporaceae bacterium | reverse complement strand
TTCTCCCAGGTGTCCGGCTGGAACCGGTAGAAGCACCCGTCGGGCTCGTCCTCGGTCAGGTAGATCACCTGCCGGTCCGGGTCCGCGGCGGCGGCCTCGTGCTGGAAGCGGCCCATGGCGGGCCGCCGCGCGGCGCGCGCGCCGCCTCGGGGGTCGGTCTCGTAGACGAAGCCCCGGTCGACCTCTTCGCAGGACAACCAGGAGCCCCACGGGGTGGCGCCGCCGGCGCAGTTGCGGTTCGTGCCGTCCAGGATCGGGTACGCGCCGGTGATCCGCGCTGCGCTGTCGAACGTCACGGCGCTCGCGCCGCCGGCGCCGCCGCCGAGCTCGGCGTTGGACACGTAGATCCAGGCAGAGCCGTCGGGGAAGCAGGCGCCGCCGTCCGGGGCGCCGTGCCAGACGTGAGACGTGCCGGCGACGCGGCGCCCGGTGCGCGCGACGACCCGGCTGGTGAACCCCTTCGGCAGCCAGACGCCGTTGCGGTCAGGGGGTTGCAGCCTGCTGTACGGGCCGCTGCCCGGCCGGGTGGGGTAGCCGATCGCGTCGCGGGTGAGCGTGAAGCCCAGGGCGACCGAGCCGGCGCCCGCCGCCGCGGCGCGGAGAAAGTCCCGTCGTCGCACCGTTGATCCTCCGCTCACCAAACGTACGCGCGACGCGCCTCTCACGCCCACCGACCCGCCCACGCCTCAAGATCACGCCCTACGTCCACAAGATCGCTGTCTTGGGTGCGAAACCGTCGTCCAGCGTCGCTTTCGTACCCGAAATCGCGATCTTAGCGGTAGGGGGGACGCGGCCGGGGAAGTAGTTTGCCTACGGGATTATCTGTTGCGGGAAGTTCTTGCTAGGCTCGCGGTATGCCGACCAGCGCGCCAACCGACATCGACAGGGACCTCACGTTCCTGTTGGCGCAAGCCGCCCACGCACTGCAGACGGAGTTGACCGCGGGCCTCGCCGCCCTCGGCATCTCGCCGCGTGGGCACTGCGTGCTGCACCGGGCGCTCCCGGGAGACCTCACCCAGAGCCAGCTCGCTGAGCTGTGCAATCTCGACAAGACCACGATGGTGGTCACGATCGACGAGTTGGAGCGGGAAGGGCTGGCCGAGCGGCGGCCTTCCAGCACCGACCGCCGGGCGCGGATCATCGCAGTGACCGACGCCGGCAAGGACATAACAGAGCGGGGGCAGGCGATCGTCACGCGGATTCACGGCGACGTGCTGGCGACGCTTCCGGGCGCCGAGCGGCAGGCCTTCGTGGACGCTCTGGTGCACCTCGTCGACGGTCGGCTCGCCACTCCGGCGCAGTGCGAGAAGCCGGTGCGGAGACGTGCGCCACGTACCCCCTGAATTCATCTTTAAAAAATAGTCCCGAACAAAACCATCTGTTACGGTCGTACCTGGCGTGATCAACTCACCTGGAGGCGACCTTGTCTCGCACTGCCCCCTCGACCCGCGACTCCCGCTGGCCGGCGCTGCTCGTGCTGTGCGTCGGGATGCTCATGATCATCCTCGACGGCACCATCGTGAACGTCGCGCTGCCGACGATCCAGCGGGACCTCGGCTTCTCGCAGTCCAGCCTCGCGTGGGTGGTGAACGCGTACCTCATCGCCTTCGGCGGGCTGCTGCTTCTCGCCGGGCGGCTCGGTGACCTGATCGGGCGCCGGCGCGTCTTCCTGACGGGGCTGGCGGTGTTCACGGCCGCGTCCCTGCTCTGCGGCGTGGCCAACAGCCAGGAGCTGCTGATCGCGGCTCGGTTCCTGCAGGGCGCCGGCGGGGCCATGGCCTCCTCGGTGATTCTGGGAATGATCGTGACGATGTTCCCCGAGCCCGGCGAACGGGCCCGGGCGATCGGCGTGTACAGCTTCGTCGCCTCGGCCGGCGCCTCGATCGGGCTGCTCGCGGGAGGCGTCCTCACCCAGGCCATCAGCTGGCACTGGATCTTCTTCGTCAACGTGCCGATCGGGATCGCCGCCGCCGTGCTGGCCGTGCGCCTGATCGAGCCTGATCGCGGCATCGGGCTGGCCGAAGGCGCCGACGTGGCCGGCGCGCTGCTCGTCACCAGCGCCCTGATGCTCGGGGTCTACACGATCGTCAAGGCCGCCGACCACGGCTGGGCCTCGGCGCACACCCTCGGCCTCGGCGCCGTGTCGATCGCGCTCTTCACCGGCTTCGTCGCCCGCCAGGCGACGGCGGCCAAGCCGCTGCTGCCGCTGCGGCTGCTTCGCTCCCGCAACGTGTCCGGAGCCAACCTGATCCAGATTCTGATGGTGGCCGGGATGTTCGGGATGTTCTTCCTCGGCGCGCTGTACCTGCAGCGGGTGCTCGGGTACGACGCCGTGCAGATCGGCATGTCGTACCTGCCCGTCTCGATCGGGATCGGGGTCTTCTCGCTCGGCCTCGCGCCGCGGCTGACCATGCGGTTCGGGGCGCGGCGGGTGCTCGCGTCGGGCCTGGCGTCGATGGCGGCCGGGTTGGCGCTCTTCGCGCGGGTTCCGGTCGAC
>WHSM01000620.1 GCA_009380105.1 Micromonosporaceae bacterium | reverse complement strand
CGAACACCGCCCGCTCGGTGGGGCCCAGGGTCTCCAGCACGGTCAGCATCGCGAACGAGACGCTCTCGGCGAGCTCGACATCCTCAGCCACGTCGGGGCTGGTCAGCAGCGGCTCGGGGAGCCACTCGCCGACGTACTCCTCACGCCGCCGCGCCAGCGTGCGCAGCCGGTTGAGCGCCTGTCGGGTGACGATCCGCACCAGGTAGGCCCGCGGGTAGCGTACGTCCGCCCGGGCCGCGGCGCCGAAGTCCGCCCACCGCAGCCAGGTCTCCTGCACGACGTCCTCGGCGTCGGCGGCGGAGCCGAGCATCTCGTAGGCCACCGTGAACAGCAGGCTGCGGTGGGCGACGAACGGGTCGACGGTCATCCCGGCGAGGCTACGCCGCTCGGCTCAGCCAGCGGCGCCAGGCCACACGCCGCGGCGAACCCCTGGGCCTCGATGCCGAGAGCGACGTTCCCGCGCGCCATCTGATTCGCCATCGCGACCCACGTGGTGAGCTCGATCAGGCCCGGCGCCCCGAGCTGCTCGAGCAGCCGAGCGGAGAGCTCGTCGGTGACGGTCGGCGGTGTCTGCGACATCGCCTCGGCGTACTCCAGGACCTCGCGCTCCAGCGGCGTGAAGGCGTCCGACTCCCGCCACCGCGGCACCTCGCGGGCCTTGGCAACGTCGAGCCCCTCGTTGTGCGCCTGGAAGTACCCCAGGTCGAGGCAGAACGAGCAGCCGATCAGGGACGCCACCGCCATGTGGGCGTAGGACTTCAGGTCCTTGTCGCACTCGTTCCACTTGGCGGCCTTCCGGCCGAGGCCGAAACTGGCCTTGAGCGCCGGCCGGTGGTGCCACATCACGCCGAGGGCATCGGGCACTTCGCCGAACATCTTCTTGCTCATCTTCTTCATCACAGCGCCGTAGACGCCGGTGATCTCGGCCTTGGGGATCCGGGTGTTGCTGGTCATGTCTCCTCCTCGTTTGCTGGTCTCGGCATGAAGACACCGGCCGAGGCCGATCTGTGACAGCACGGCAGATCGCCTCGTCGACCGTGGTCGGGTGAACGGCCAGTTCGAGGCCGCCTTCGACCCGGGGTTTGTCGAGGTGTGTGAGCCCTGGCCCCGGACTTCGACCGGCTTCGTGACGCCTGCGACCGTCTTGGACTGCTGGGCTGCTACGTGTATTGCGTGCCGAGTGCCGAAGGCCGAGTCACGGCCCGTATGTTCGCCCCGTCAATCGGCGTCCCGAGGCGGTTCAGACACCCGCACGGGTGAACGTCACATGCGTGACTCCGCTGGGCGAGGAGGTGGCCTCGACCTGGTAGTCCTTCTCGAGGCCCTCCAGTCCGTCCCAGAGGCGTACGCCCCGGCCGAGCATGATCGGGACCACCACGATGTGCATGTAATCGACGAGCCCGGCAGCAAGGAAGTCGCGGATCATGGTGGGACCTCCGCCGATGCGCACGTCCTGGCCGCCGGCGGCCTTGCGGGCTGTCTCGAGCGCCTCGGCAGGCGACGCGTCGAGGAAGTGGTAGGTCGTGCCGCCCTCCATCTCGATCGACGGGCGTGGGTGATGGGT
>WHSM01000114.1 GCA_009380105.1 Micromonosporaceae bacterium | reverse complement strand
GCGCCACTGTCGAGGCGCATCGTGCCATTGCCATCGGTGAGTGTTCCGTTCCAGATCGCTGAAGCGCTGCGCTTCGGCATCGTGACCTCCCTGCGTACGGCATCGTCGTCACGACGCTAACGGTCCGGGCTGGCCGCCGCACTAGGGGGTTAGGCCGTGGGGGTCGATTTTTGGGAGTTCCATCGCCGGGCCGCCTGCCGGGGCCGCCCTGTCGCCGAGGAACTCATCCGTGGACAGCTTCGTCGGCTCCAGCACCCGGTGCAGGAACTCCCGCGTCCGGGCCTCGGTCGGGCTGCCGAGCACCTCAGCCGGGCGGCCTTCCTCGACGATGGCGCCGGCGTCCATGAAGATCACCCGGTCGGCCACCTCGCGGGCGAACGCCATCTCGTGCGTGACCACCAGCATCGTCATGCCCTCGCTCGCGAGCTGCCGCATCACCGAGAGCACCTCGCCGACCAGCTCCGGGTCCAGGGCGCTGGTGGGCTCGTCGAAGAGCATCAGGTTCGGATCCATGGACAGCGCGCGGGCGATCGCGACCCGCTGCTGCTGCCCGCCGGACAGCTTGGCGGGGTATTCGTCGACCTTGTCCTCCAGCCCGACCCGGACCAGGTTCTCCCGGGCGATCCGCGTCGCCTCCGACGTCGAGCGCTTCGCCACGGTGACCTGGGCGACCGTGCAGTTCTGCAGCACCGTCAGGTGTGGAAACAGGTTGAACTGCTGGAATACCATCCCGATGTGGCGGCGTGCCGCGTCGATGTCGCAGTCCCGGTCGGTGAGGTCGACCCCGCCGACGAGCACGGTGCCGGATTCGGGTTGCTCCAGCAGGTTCACGCACCGCAGCAGGGTGGACTTGCCGGAGCCGGACGGACCGATCACGCACACCACGTCTCCGGTGGAGACGGTCAGGTCGATGCCCCGCAACACGTGCAGGCTGCCGAAGGACTTGTTCAGCCCGCGGATGTCCACTACTGCGTCAGTCATCAGTGCGCCTTCTCGGCGGAATGCTCCATCCGCCGCACCAGGGTGCTCAGCGGCAGTGTGATCAACAGATAGGCGAAGCCGGCCACGACCAGCGGGGTCAGGTTCGCCTCGGAGTTGGCCATCGCCCGCCCCCACTTGGTCAGGTCGAAGTGGGTGAGCGAGACGCCCACCACGAAGACCAGCGACGAGTCCTTGACCAGCAGGATCAGCTCGTTGGTCAACGGTGGCAGGACGATCCGGAACGCCTGCGGCAAAACGATCTTGCGACTGGCGACCATCGCCGGCATCCCCAGGGAGCGGGCCGCCTCCACCTGCCCCTTGGGCACCGCCTGGATGCCGGCCCGGATGGTCTCCGCCATGTACGCGGTGGCGACCAGCCCCAGCGCCAGCCAGACCGTCCCGTACGGCTCCCAGGGCATCTGCAGCCCGGGAAACGGGATCGCGATCAAGGAGAAGGCGATGAACACCAGAATCGCCGGCAGTCCCCGGAAGAACTCGATGTACGCCGAGGCGATCCACCGGTACGGGCCGACCGGACTCAAGCGCATCAGGGCGACGACCGTGCCGGCGACGAGTCCCAGCACGAACGCGCCCGCGGTGTAGCTGATCGTCATCCACAGCGCGCTGAACAGCCCGCCGGTCACCGCCGCCAGGATCAGGTCCGGGCGGAGGAAGGCCTTGTAGATCGCCGGCCAGTCGGCCAGCCAGATCGCCAAGGCGGCGGCGACGACGAGAAGAGCGTACTGCGCCCAACGCAGACGCTGAGCCCGCTGGCGCGGGCTCAGCCGTCGCGTCGTCGTGGTGGTCGTGGTCATCAGGGCTGCTTCGGCTCGACCCCGAACCACGTCTTGTAGATCTGGTTGTACGTGCCGTCCTGCTGGGCCTGCGCGAGCAGCTTGTTGAACCGCTTGATCAGCTTGTCGCCGCCCTGAGGATCGTCCTTCTTGGCAGGGAAGCCGTACTGCTCGCCGGTGTCGAACTCCGCCACCACGGCCACGTCCGGGTTGGCGTTGACGAAGTCGTACAGCACGCCGTTGTCGTTGATGGCGGCGTCGACCTTGCCGGCCTTGACCGCGTTGGTCTGCAGTGCCAGGTCGTCGAACGGCACGATGGAGTAGCCGATGCCCTCCTCCTGATTCTTCGCGTACTCCTCGCCGGTGGTGTCGGTCTGCACGCCGATCTTCTTGCCCTTGAGGTCTTCCAGGCTCTTGTACGGCGCGCCCTTCTTCACCATGAGCACCTGGGTGGCGTCCATGTACGGGTCGGTGATGCCGATCGCCTCGGCGCGCTCGTCGGTGATGGTCATCGCGCCCATGCCGATGTCGCACTTCTTCGCGGCGAACGCGGCGCCAGAGGTGATCTGGGTCCACTCGATGTCGACGACCTCCATGTCGACGCCGAGGTCCTTGGCGAGCAGGTCGAGCAGGTCGACGTCGAAGCCGACAACCTCGCCGCCCTGCTTGAACTGGAACGGCTTGTACGGCAGGTGGGTGCACACGGTGAGCTGATCCGACTTGATCAGGGAGACGCCCTTGACCTTTCCGGCGTCGGTGTCACCACCCCCACAGCCAGTGACGGCCAAGAGCAGGGCGGCGGTAGCGGCGCCAGCGCCGAGGCGGCGCCTCAAACGGGTGGTGAAGACGTTCATCGCGGCTCCTCGAGCGGCTCGTTATGGGCTGACCTCCCCCGATACGCGCATCCTGGCACAACGCATCCGCGGACGCCGCAACACATAAGGCATCGGACCGAGATCGTGACCTTCTCGGCCGGCCGCGACAGGCGGTCGGGCGCGGCGGCCTGTCAGGCGTCCGGCCGCATGCCGAACCACTTCTCGTACACGCGGTCATACCTGCCATCGGCCCTCGCGTCGGCGAGGACGTCGTTGATGACCTTGAGCAGCTTCGAGTTGCCCTGCTTCACCGCGACCCCGTACTTCTCGTCGGTGACGAACTCGGCGGTGATCTCGTACTTTCCCTGGTGCCGCTCCACTCTGAGGTATTCGGTCCACACCGGCAGGTCGTTGATCGCGGCGTCGATCTGGCCGGTCTGCAGGGCGTGCTGCTGGCCGTCGAAGTCCTCGTACTCGACCACCTTGAACGTCAGCTTCTGCTTCTTCTGCTCGGCCTGGACATAGGCGGCGCCTGTGGTCTCGCCCTGCACGCCGACCTTCTTGCCTTTCAGATCCTTCAGTTCTTTGTACGGTTTGCCAGCCTTGACCAGCATCGCCTGGTTGGCAGCGAAGTAGCCGTCCGAGAAGTCCATGTGCTTCGCGCGATCGTCGGTGATGGTGATGGCCGCCATCGCCACGTCGCACCGCTCGGACTTGACGCCCTTGCCGGAGGTGATGTCCTCCCATGGAGTGTCGACGATCTCCTGCGTCACGCCGAGCTCCTTGGCCACCAGATCCAGGATCTCCACGTCGAAGCCGACGACCTTGCCCTTCTGCCTGAACTGGAACGGCGCGTACGGCAGTTGCGTGCAGACCGTCAGCCGGCCTTCGTTGAGCAGCTCCACATTGTGCTTCGGGCTCGGGGTCGGCTCGGCCTCGCTGGTGCAGGCGGCCGAGGCCAGGGCAAAGGTGAGCGCCAGGCCGATGACAGCCAGGGGCCGACGGTGCGCGGTGATGCCGCCCATGGTTCCTCCAGATCGCGTCCGGGGCAGCCGGCGCCCCGGCCCCGACGACGTCATCGTGCCAGGGATCGGCATGTGCGTGGGGATCGGCCCAGGCGCCCCTTTCGTGCGACTCTGGGATCCGCCGATCGGGCAGAGCGCTCTCGGCGAGTCACCGCGCACAGGAGTGGAAGCATGCAGCACGACGAGGCGCCGGATCCGTCCCAGGTGCGGTCCACCGTTGAGTTCGTGCGCCAGTTGCGTCTGCTCAAGGTGTGGGCCGGTGATCCTTCGTACGACGAACTGCGCCGCCGCACCGGCCTCGCTCGCAGCACGCTGTTCGACGGGCTGAGCCTGAAGCGGGCGCGGCTGCCGTCGCTGGATCTGGTGCGCCGGTTCGTGACCGCGTGCGGCTGCGACGCCGACGAGCTGGTCCGCTGGGAAGCGGCGTGGCGGCGGCTGCGCAGCCCCGCGGCCAGTGAGGATCCGCGGCAGCAGCCGCGGGCGCCGGCCCATCCCGCTGAGCCGCACGGTCCAGCGCCCCGTCAGCTTCCCGCCGAGGCCGGAGGCTTCGTCGGGCGGGTCGAGGAGTTGGCGCGCCTAGACGCGGTGACCGGGCCGGACGGACCCAGGTCGCTCGTGGTGATCTCCGGCGTGGCCGGGGTCGGGAAGACCGCGCTCGCGGTGCGCTGGGCGCGCCAGGCGGCGGACCACTTCGCGGACGGGCAGCTGTACGTGGACCTGCGCGGCCACGCCCTGGCGTCCACGATGACGGCGGCGCAGGCGCTGAGTCTCCTGCTCGCCGCTCTCGGAGTCCCGGAGTCCCAGCTGCCGGTCAGTCAGGACGCGCTGGCGGGCCGGTACCGCTCGGTCACGGCCGGCCGCCGGCTGCTGGTCGTGTTGGACAACGCGGCGACCGCCGCCCAGGTGCGGCCGCTGCTCCCCGGCGGGCAGGACTGCGCGGTGGTCGTCACCAGCCGTTCCGCGCTCTCCGGCCTCGCGGCCCGGGAAGGCGCCGCTCACCTGCGCCTCGGCGTCCTGGACGAGGCGGAGTCGCACTGGCTGCTGCGGGAGGCCGTCGGATCCGACCGGGTGGCCGCGGAACCCGCCGCCGCGGAGGATCTGGCCCGGCTGTGCGGGCGTCTGCCGTTGGCGCTGCGGATCGCCGCCGCGCAGATCGCCGAGCGGGCCGACAGGTCGATCGCGGCGTACGCGTCGGAGTTGACGGCAGGTGACCGGCTGGCCGGCCTCGCCGCGGACGGCGACGACGAGACCGCGGTGCGGGCGGCGTTCGACCTGTCGTACGGGACGTTGCGCGCCGACGCCAGGCTGCTGTTCCGCAGGCTCGGCCTGGCCCCGGGGCCGTCGATCGGAGCTGACGCCGCGGCCGTGCTGGCCGGGATCGCGCCCGAGGACGCCTCCCGGCTGCTCGGGGTGCTCTCCGACGTGCATCTTGTGGAGGCCGCCGGCTCCGGGGAACACCGCATGCACGACCTGGTTCGGCTGTACGCCCGGCAGCGCGCCCAGCGCGATGACAGCCCGCTGGCGGCGACGGAGGCCGTGTCGAGACTGCTTCAGTGGTACGCCGCGAGCGCCCGGGCCGCGGGGGAGCTGGTGGCGCCGACGGTCAGCCACCTGCCGATGCCGGACCCGCCAGCCGGCGTGCCGTCGACGCGCTTCGCCGACCGCGACGACGCGTTGGAGTGGCTGGAGCGGCAACGCGGGAACCTGATGGCCGCCGTCGAGCACGCCGCCCGCCGCGAACTGTGGCCGATGGTCCTGCGGCTGGCGGACGGGATCCGCGGATTCCTGCACCATCGCGGCTACCGCGCGGACTGGCTCGCCGCGGTCCACAGGGGACTGGACGCGGCGCGGCGCGCCGCCGACGAGGCGGGCGAGGCCGCGATGCACATGTCGGCTGGCCTGGCGCACTGGTCCGCTGGGGACCCGCAGCACGCCGTCGAACACTACGACCGGTGCCTGGAGCTGCAACGCAAGCTCGGCAACCGGGTCGGCGAGGCCGGCACGCTGGGGAATCTCGCCTTGGCGTACCACTCGCTGGGTCGTGCGGAGGAGGCGATCTCGTACCATCGGGAGTCGCTCGCGGCGAGCCGGCGAATCGGCGACCGGGACCGGGAGGCGGACGCCCTCAACAACTTCGGCTTCCTGTGCTGCGAGTTGGCCCGGCTCGACGAGGCGGCCGAGTCGTTGGAGGCGGCGCGGCGGCTCTACCGGGAGCTGGGGCGGCCGGAGCGGGAGGCGGGCGCGGAGGTGAATCTGGGTCTGGTGCGCCACGAACAGGGCCGCCTTGCCGACGCGCTGCGGCACCAGCGACGCGCCATGGACCTGGCTAACCGCACCGGCCGCGGCGTGCTTGCCGAGATCATGGTCAACTTGGCGGCGACGTACCGGGATCTGGGTCGCTACGAGCAGGCCGTCAGGTACGCCCGGCGGGCTCTCACCGCGGCCGGGGAGTCCGGGGACAAGGTGGTCGAGGCGACGGCGCTCAACGCGTGCGGCGGCCTGCTTCGGCTGCGTGGCGAGCCGGAGCAGGCGGCGCCGCACCACGATCGGGCTTTGACACTCGCCACGCAGATGGGCAACCCACGCGAGGAGGCCGAGGCGCTGCTCGGCCTGGCGGAGTCCGGGGTTCTCGCCGGCGCCGGCGCCGGCGCGGTGCGGCACGCGGAGCGGGCCGTCGAGATCGCGCGCGCCGCCCCCGCCATGCTGCTCGGGCGCGCGCTGGTCAGCCTGTCGCGCGCGTGCCTGGACGCCGGTGAGCCGGGGGTCGCGGCGGCCCGCGCAGCCGAGGCCGTTGAGGAGTGCCGTCGTCGGGGCCAGCGGCTGACGCAGGCGCGGGCGCTGCTCGCCCTCGGCCGCGCGCAGGCCGCGGCCGGCGAGCGGGAAGCGGCGCGGCGGTCCTGGTCCGAAGGCGTGGAAGCGGCGCCTGGCGAGGCGCCGGAGGCGCAGACGCTGCGGGAGCTGTTGTCTGGAGCCGAGTGACGCCATGGAGCGGCGGGGTAGATCAGTCGCCCGATCCGCCCCGCCGCTACTCATGCCCCCGGTCTCGCGTCCCCCCAAGCGACTCCCCGGCCCTGACCGTGCCCCCTGTTACGGTCTTCGGGCCCGTCCTCGCGCACCCGGGGGAGATATCAGGAAACAGGCGTCGTTCGGCGCCGGGCAAGGGGTTCGGATGAATCCGGACAATCTCGTTCAGCCTGCCTCGGCGCCTGCGTCGGGCTCGGCGCTCGGGGTCTCTGCCGGCCTGACGGCGATGACCGACCCCGGCGGCCCGGCGAGGCGCACGTCGTAGTGCCTGGCGATGATTCGCGCCGCGGCCCGGCCGCCGACTTTCGTCAGCTGGTCGAGGCTGGGTGCGGTCCGCACGTCGGCCGCTGGGAAGTCCACCGACACGACGCCGTCGTTGTGCCGCTGCTCACGCCGGACCGGGACGACGACGTCGACGCCGGCCCGCTCCACCGCGACGATGTCGAACCCTGTGGCGTCGTGCCACAACGTGTGGCCGACCGTGCCGACGACTTCCCCGTCGAAGGTGACGATCTCGACCCCCCGGTCGGCGACGCCTTCACCCATCGTTCCCCCAGGGGCCATAGTGCTGCACCTGGGGAAGTATCGCGCTGTCCCGACCCCTCTCGGCCGGTCTGACCGGTAACCGACAGGCGCGGGGCGGCTGGCCCGCTCGGCATCGGAAGCGCCGGACAGCGAGCGACCGCAGTCTCGGCGTACCACACTGAAGAGGTCCGATCGCAAGCCCCGCGTGAGGAGATGAGTTCAATGAGCGAGACCACGACCGCTTTCCCTCTCGACGCGGTGACGGTCGTCGAGAAACCTTCGATCGAGGCGAGGTCGTGGGAGCCGCTGCGCGGCCTGCCGGGCGTCAACCAGAAGGTGCTGTGGCAGTCCGGGCGGATGATCGCCGGCCTGGTGCGGATGGATCCCGGAGCCGAGGAGCCCGGACACGTCCACCACGACGCCGACCACCACGTCTACGTGGTCGACGGCAGCGCGCGGATCGCCGGTCGGGAGGTCTCGGCCGGCGGGTTCGTCTTCGTCCCGGCCGGGGTGTCGCACGCGGCCACCGACGTCGGCCCTGACGGGTGCACGTTCTTCTACACGTACCTGCCACGAACCTAGACGCGCTCCCGCGCCAAGAGGTTCTGCCGACGAGTACGCCACAAAAGTGGCGGGAATAGCCGCACACCTGGCATGGTTGTGTCCACTGGTCGTGATTTTTGCGTGTTCTTGTGATCCATCAAGTCCGCGAATCAGTCTCGCGGGCGTTTTTCATCCCCTCTTTCGGACGGTGGAGCCGCCAGCCGACATCGGCCAGCGGGTCCGCACAGTGCGGACCTCACTCCGAGGAGGAGATTGATATGGCACAGGGCACTGTGAAGTGGTTCAACGCCGACAAGGGTTTCGGCTTCATCACCGTGGACGGCGGCGGCAACGACGTCTTCGTTCACTTCTCTGAGATCCAGTCCAACGGCTTCCGCAGCCTGGACGAGGACCAGCGGGTGGAGTTCGAGATCACCCAGGGCGCGAAGGGCCAGCAGGCCAGCGCAGTCCGCGTTATCTGACGCACATCTCGGCCGGGGGCTCATGGAGCTCCCGGCCGGTTTGCGCTCCGGCGCCTGCCCGGCACGTTCGCCCCACTTTCCTCAGGAGGCGCCCATGAGCGCAACCTCAACGCACACCCAGGTCCTCGACCGCCCCGACACCCCGCCGCCGAACGGCCCGAAGCCGATGCTGGCGGCGCCCCAGTCGCTGCCCGCCGTGGTGGCGCTGTGGGTCTTCGTGATCGCGCCGTTCGCCGCGCTGATCGCCGCCGTCCCCGTCGTCTGGGGCTGGGGTCTGTCCCCGCTCGACGCGACGATGGCGGTGACCGCGTACCTGATCTCCGGCTTCGGCATCGCGGCCGGGTTCCACCGTTATCTCACCCATGGCTCGTTCAAGGCGCGCCGGGGTCTGCGCGTCGCGCTCGCCGTGGCCGGCTCCCTCGCTGTCGAGGGGTCTCCCACCAAGTGGGTGGCTGACCACCGGCGTCACCACGCCTTCGCTGACCGCGACGGCGATCCGCATTCGCCCTGGCGGTACGGCTCCAGCGTTCCCGCTCTGGCCAAGGGCCTGTGTTACGCGCACCTCGGCTGGATGTTCAACCGCGAGAACACCAACCGGAGCCGGTTCGCGCCGGACCTGGTCGCCGACCGCGACATCCGCGTCGTCGACCGGCTGTTCCTGCCGCTGGTCGCCGTGTCCCTGTTCACTCCGGCGCTGATCGGCGGACTGGTGACAGGGTCGTTCGCCGGCGCGCTCACCGGGTTCTTCTGGGCCGGGCTGGTGCGCATGGCGCTGCTGCACCACGTCACCTGGTCGGTGAACTCCGTCTGCCACGTGGTGGGCGACCGGCCGTTCACCAGCAAGGACAAGGCCACCAACTTCTGGCCCCTGGCCGTCCTGTCGTTCGGCGAGAGTTGGCACAACTCCCACCACGCCGACCCCACAGGCGCGCGCCACGGCGTGCTGCGCGGCCAGATCGACCCGGCCGCCCGACTGATCTGGCTGTTCGAGAAGCTGCGCCTGGCGTACGACGTGCGCTGGCCCAACTCCACGAAGCTCGCCGCCAAACGGGCATAGCTCCCCTCCCCCCCCCGGTGTGTCCCGTGCCGGCGGACGTACGGCGCGGGCGCCCTAGGGACGGAGTTGCCAGACCTCCGCGCGGAGGGCGGCGACAGCCTCGGGCGAGAGCTTGCCGTCCTTGCCGAGGGACACCAGCTCGCGGTCGAGGGCGTCGAGCACGTTCGTCGCGGCCCGCGGCTGGTGAGGCAGCAGGCGTTCGGCGGCGTCGAGCTTGGCGACGACCGAGTCCGCGTCGTCGGAGGCGAGCTCACCGGCCTCGACCAGGTGTCTCACCAGCGCGCGCACCCCGCCGAACGTCGCGACCGCCGAGAAGAGCGCCGCTTCCGGGTCGTGGTCGCTGACCCCGAAGCGCCCGTACGCCGGCGCCTCGCCGGACGCGTCAGCGGGCCAGTCCACGTTGATCTTCGCCGAGCGCACGTCGATCAGGGTTCCGAGCAGCCCCGGGCTGACCCACATCTGGTCGAGGGTCTGCGCCTGACCCTGGAACCCGAACGTGTACGTGCTCGCCGGGCTCCGGTCGAGCATGGTGTCGTACAAGTTGGTCATGGACGAGTCGTACAGCGCCTTGAGTTGATCGCTGGGGCCGTCGCCGATGCCGGAGATCGGCTCGCCGGGCCGGTACGGGTCGTCCGGGCGCGGGAAGACGTTGAAGTCGCCGCCGATGAGGATCCGCGCGCCGGGGTCGTCGGCGAGGATCGCCGCGGCGATCCTGGAGTTGTACGCGGCCTGCTCGGTGCGCTGCAGCACCCGGTTGTCCGGACCGGAGCTGAAGTGGTTGTCAACCAGGTGCACGTCGGTCCACGTGCTCAGGCCGATCTGCTGGCGCCAGATCCGGAACAGCCCGACCAAAGGTCCGCGGCTGAACACGTTCGACCCGTCGCAGGCGGTGGCGCCCGACGAGGTGCACCGGTCGGCCACCCGCGCCGGCAGCGCGGCGTTGAACGCCTTGGGGTTCTGCACGTCGGACACGAACGGCGACGGCGCGCCGTCGTACTCGATGCCGGGGTCGGACCCGAGCACCGGGTGGTCGGCGTAGGCCGGCAGCAGCTCGACCCGGTCGGCGCGATGCAGGTAAGCGGTGGTGATGCCGCGCAGGTCACCGGCGTCCGGGTCGAACGTCGCGTGGTACGACGGCCCGCCCTGCTCCGCGATCACCAGCGCCAACTCCTGCAGGCTGTCGGGCCGGCCGTCGCTGCGGGTGTTGTCGTCGCCGGTGTTGACCAGGTCGCAGTCGAGCCGGTCCGCGCCGAGCGCCGGCCCGGTCTGCGGGGTCCAGTCGGGCGAGATCCGGCAGACATCCTGCGCCTCGGTCTCCTGCGCCATCAGCACGTCAGGACTGTGCAGGTCGCGCCTGATCTGCGCGGCCATCCGGGCCATCCTGGCCTGGTACTCGGCGTCGTCGGCCGGCACGTAGTCAAACGGCGGCCGCACGCTGTCGCCGTCTTCGAAGCAGCCCGGGTTGCCGGCGAAGTCGCAGCCGGAGTTCGGGCTGTCGCGGTAGTCGTAGAGGTTCTCCACGTTGTACGCGGCGATCCCCAACTCCCGCTTGCGGTCGGCGGGCCGCACCGGCGCGTTCTTCGACGGGTCGGCGCCGCTGGTGTTCAGCGTCAACTGGTCCGCCACGTTCACGGTGTACTTGCCGAACGACAGGGACACCCCGCCGCGGTTGGCCGCGGTGATCGTGTCGAGCGTCTTGGCCGGCGCGAGCACCGCATCAGGGTCGTTCGCCGTGCCCTTGACGCCGATGCTGCCCAGCACGAACCGGTAGCCGTTGCCGTCGTCGAACGCGTCGCCCGGTTTGTTGTCCAGCGGGTGAGCGTCCCGGAAAACCCTCCGGTGGTACGGGTTGTCGCGCTCCGCCACCGGATGGTCGCCGCGGATCGCCCACACCTCGGCGTCCGTGCCGGAGAAGACGTCGCGACCGCCGACCACCAGGCTGCCGGCGGGAACTCGCAGCTGCATCCCGAGGTGCCGCCGGTGATAGCGGGTGGAGTCCGCGGCGTCGTCCGGCGGGTCGATCTCCGCGATGTCCACAGTGCTGTCCACATCGAGCCCGGAGTC
>WHSM01000061.1 GCA_009380105.1 Micromonosporaceae bacterium | reverse complement strand
GAGGCGCACCCCGATCCGGCCGTGGCGGACGGCCTCCTGGATCGCGAGCGGCGCCGAGGTCGGCGGCTGCGGCAGGCCAGCCGGCACGGTGTGCGTGCGGATTCCGTTCGCGGTGATCTCCACGACCTGGCCAGGGACGACGCGACGCACCCGGGAGAAGAAGGTGCGCCCGTTGTCGTCGCTGACGCCGGTGTCGACGAATCGCCGGACCACTTCACGGTCCGGGACGGCCGGGACGCCGGCGGCGAAGAGCGCGGCGGGCTCGGCGGCGGCGTAGACGTTGCCGGCGACCTCGGCGTAGTAGAGCCCGGGCCCGTCGCCTGCCCGGCCCAGCAGCAGCGCTTCGCGGTCGGGATCGGCGACGGCGATCGTGTACGGCTCGCCCGTCTGCACCAGCGCTTCGGGGCCGTGTTCGACGTATTCGTTCAGCAGCCGGGAGGTCTCGGCGATTCCGTCCACCACGGCCGTGAGCCCGGCCGCGCTGGTGTGGATCGTCGGGAGCGCGGCGCGGATCACCAGCCCGAGCTTGCCGCCGCTCCACCCCGAGCCGTCCGGGCCGCGGGATCCGAGTCCCTCCGAGAGATCAGAAAGCGCTGTCTGGTCGCTTCCAAAATACGCAGCAATTCCGGCCATTTTCGGTCATCTCCATAGAGCGGGGGTGACCGATCGTAGCCCCTCAACCACGCATACGTCCTAAGAATTCGGATTTCGCCGAGATCTACCCATACTGGTGTCGAAGATCAAATTCCGGACACCGCTTCGGCACCGACGAGCCGGCCGAGATCAGCCAGCTCTGTCACCGGTCGGTCGCACACGAAACCCCGGCACACGTACGCCGTCGGCTTTCCCTCCACCATCGGCCGGTCCGCCAGCAACGGCGCGCCCGCCCGATCCGGCTCCCCCACGACCACGACCGCGCCCGGCGAGCTGGAACGCCATGCCGCCCGCACCATCGGCGTCTGCGTCCAGCCGTCCTCGCGCGGCAGCGCAATCGCGATCTCCAACGGGCCGGCGAGCAGCGCCTCGCCGGCCGCGCAGGCCCACCCGGTGAAGCGCGCGTGCCGGCCGACCAACGGCCCGACCGTCGCGAGCGCCTGCTCCGCCGCCTCCCGATGCCGCGTCGAGCCTGCCAGAGCGCTGTAGCTGATCAGCCCCATCGCCAGCGCCGTCAGCCCGGACGGCGTCGCGTTGTCCGTCGGGTCCGCGGGCCGGCTCACGAGTCGCTCCGCGTCGTCGGCGGTGTCGAAGAAGCCGCCGTCCGGCGCCGCGAACCGCTCCAACGCGGCGTCTGCCAACGCGCCGGCCCGCTCCAGCCAGGCACCTTCGCCGGTCGCCTGATGCATCGCGCAGAACGCCTCCGCCACGCAGCCGTAGTCCTCCAACACCCCGGCCGGCTCGCCGACCCGGCCTCCCAGCGACACCCGCCGCAACCGGTCGCCGTCGAGGTGCAGCCGCGCCAGCAGCTCAGCCGCCTGTCTCGCCTGGCCCGTCGCGGTCCGCGCTGCACCCTGGTCCGAGCCGCACGCGTCCGCGACCCGGGAGAACTCCAGCAGCGCCGTGATCGCCAGGCCGTTCCACGCGGCGACGACCTTGCCGTCCCGCGCCGGCTGCGGACGCCGGTCCCGGGCCCCCTTCAACGTCGCCCGCAGCCGATCCCAACGGTCGGCGTCATCGGGATCGGCGAGGAGCTGCAGGACGCTCGTGCCGTGCTCGAAGGTGCCCGCCTCGGTCACGTTCAGCAGGTCGGCGGCCCACGCGCCGTCGTCCGGTCCGAGCACCTCGCGCAACTGCGCCGGGGTCCAGACGTACGTCGCGCCCTCCACGCCGTCGGTGTCCGCGTCGAGCGCCGAAGCGAACCCGCCCTCCGGAGTCGTCATCTCGTTGACGAGGAACGATGCGGTGTCCGTCGCGACCCGGCGCGCCAGCGGATCTCCCGTGGCCCGCCACAGGTGGGTGTAGACGCGCAGGAGCAGCGCGTTGTCGTACAACATCTTCTCGAAATGGGGCACGACCCACCGCGCGTCGACGCTGTAGCGGGCGAAGCCGCCGACGAGCTGGTCGCACATGCCGCCGCGCGCCATCCGCTCGCAGGTGTGGCGCACCACCTCCAGGCTGCGGTCGGAGCCGGTGCGCGCGTGGTGACGCAGCAGGAACTCCAGGCACATGCTCGGCGGGAACTTCGGCGCCCCGCCGAATCCGCCGTGTTTCGCGTCGTGCTCGCGGCCCAGCTGCTCGGCGGCGGCGTCGAGCAGGTCCGCCTCCAGCGACGCCGAGGTCCCGGCGGGCTTGATGCCGGCCAACGCCTCGGTGAGCGCGCGTCCCTGGCTCAGCACCGCGTCCCGCTGCTCCCGCCACGCCTTGCTGACGGCGGCGAGCAAGCGGAGGAAATTCGGCTTCGGGAAGTACGTGCCGCAGAAGAACGGCTCGCCGTCCGGGGTGGCGAACACCGTCATCGGCCATCCGCCCTGCCCGGTCATCGCCTGGGTCGCGGTCATGTAGACGGCGTCGACGTCCGGGCGCTCCTCCCGGTCCACCTTCACCGGCACGGTCTGCGCGTTGACCAGGCGGGCCACCTCGTCGTCGGAGAACGACTCGTGCGCCATCACGTGGCACCAGTGACAGGCGGCGTACCCGACCGAGATCAGCAGCGGCACGTCCCGGCGCCGCGCCTCCGCGAACGCGTCAGTCCCCCACTCCCACCAGTCCACAGGGTTCTCGGCGTGCTGCAACAGGTACGGCGACATAGCGCCCGACAGGCGATTCACACCCGTCATCGTCACACGGGCCGCGGAGCCTCGCCCACCGCGGCCACCCGCCACCCAGGCGCGCAGGGCCGGGTTACTCGTTGGCGCCGCGGGCGAATCGGATCACCTGGCCGCCGCGGGCCTCCGCGGAACGGTGCAGGGTCCAGAGCACGTTGCTGGCCTTCTCGGCCGGCATCGGCGGGAAGAAGTGGTAACCCTGGGCGGCGGTGCAGCCCATCTCCGCCAACGCGGCCCGCTGCTCACCGGTCTCGACGCCTTCGGCGACCACCCGCAGTCCCAGCGCGCGGCCGAGCTCCACGGTGGTGCGGACGATCGCCCGCGCCTCCGGCGAGTCGATCATCCGCGTGACGAACGCCTGGTCCACCTTCACCTCGTGCACCGGGAAGCGCGCCAGGAAAGTCAAGGACGAGTACCCGGTGCCGAAGTCGTCGACCGCGAGCTGAGCGCCGAGCTCCCGCAACGCGCCCAACACGTCCTCGATGACGTCCAGCTCGGTCATCATCACGGTCTCGGTGATCTCGAGAACCAGCCGCTCGGGCGGCACCCGGTGCTTGCCCAGCAGCTCCGCGACGTCGGTCGGCAGACGACGGTCGAGCAGGCTGCGCGCCGACAGGTTCACCGCGATCGGAACGTCGAGCCCCTCCTCCGCCCAGGACGCCGCGAGGGCCAGCGCCTTGTCGATCACGTACCTGGTGAAGGGGCCGACCAGCTCGCTCTGCTCCACGACGCTGACGAACTCGCCGGGCGCGAGCAGCCCACGCCGCGGATGCCGCCAGCGGATGAGCGCCTCGGCGCCGACCGGGCCGCCGGTGACCAGGTCCACCGCGGGCTGCAGCTCCAGCACCAGTTGATCATCGACCCCGAGCGCCTCACGCAGCTCCGCCACGAGGGCCAGGCGGTCGGTGCTGGCGCCATCCTTGCCGGCGTCGTACGCCGCGATGGTGCGCCCGCTGCGCTTGGCCTGGTACATCGCCACGTCGGCGCGGCGCAGCAGCTCGGTCATGTCGCAGCTGCCCGCCGGCGCCGCGACCACTCCCACCGAGGCCTCCATCGACAGCGCCACCCCGGCGACGTCGGCCGGCGCGGTGATCGCATTGAGCAGTTGCCGGCCCCGGCTCGCGGCGTGCTCGATCGGCGACGCCGTCTCCGGCAGCGAGGTGATCATCAGGCCGAACTCGTCGCCGCCGAGCCGGGCCAGCATCTCGTCGGGCTCGATCGCGTCCGCGAGCCGGGTCGCGATGGCCTGCAGCAGTTGGTCGCCCGCGGCGTGGCCGAGCGCGTCGTTGACGTCTTTGAAGTGGTTGAGGTCCAACAGCAGCAGCGCCATATGGGCGCCGCGACCAGAGTCGGCCAGGGATCGCAGCGCCGACTCGCCGTACTCCAGAAGCCGGGACCGGTTCGCCAGGCCGGTGAGCGGGTCGTGCGCGGCCTCGTACGATTTCCGGTTCGCCATGTCGCGGAGCGTGGCGTGGGCGGACGCGTTGTGCATCGCGGCGCCCAGCGCGTCGGCGAACGCGGACAGCGCCAACTGCTCCCGATCGCTGAGACTGACCTTCTGCTGGAACCGCAGCCGCAGCTCCCCGATCCGCAGCTCGCCCACGGCCAGCGGACGGGTGATCACGTGCTCGGCGCCGGGCTCCAACGCCGCGCCGCTCTCCACCAGCTCGCCACCCGGGGTGCCGACCAGGACCCGGCGCGGGTTCTCGGTCACCACCTCGACGGCGTCAGGCGAGAAGAGCCGGCATGCGCTGTGGACGGCCGCCTTGACCACCCGGCACTTGTCCAGGTGATTCAGCTGGTGGGTGGCGTCGGCCAGTTCCTGCCATGCGCGCCGTTCCTCCCCGGCGCGGAGCCTTGAGTTGTACGCCTCATTCAGCAACCACAGCAGCGGCGGCACCGCGAACAGCCACCGCATGTCAGCGATGCCCAGCGACACCACCAGCAGCCCGAGCGCCACGTTCCCGAGCATCATCAAGATTGTGATGCCGATGCCTCGGGTCACCACCGTGGCGAACCGGCTGCCGCTGGCCGCGGAAACCGCCCCGGCGGCGAACACTGTGGCGAACCCGGTGGCCGTGACCACCGCGAGGCAGAGAACGGTGATGGTATGTGGGTTGAGCTGGGTGATCGGGCCACCGCCACCGAGCACGACAACCCCAGCCGCCGCCGCTGCGGCCGTCGCGTGCGAAGCGCTGTTGTAGGCGGCTTTGAGCACAGGCGCACGCGTGAGCAACTGGCTAATCAGCACGCCGGCCAACACCGCTGGCGCGATCCACGGCGGAGACAGCAGGGCGAGGGCGATCACCAGTGCGGTCTCGCCCCAGGTGAACGATGTTCCTTCGCTGCCGATTCGAATCCGAAGATGAATGGTCTTCGCCGCGGCGACGAAGCCCGCGGCAGTCACCACCGAGACCGCAGGGACCGAGGTGGCCAATGCCAGGCTCACGCCCACCACCAGAAGGCCAAGGGCCAGGACGACGAACACCCATCGCCGCAGTCGCGGCGGGAGCGGCCCAAGCACCTGCCGAATCCAGTTCAAGACCACACCCCCGCAGGGGCCGGTCGCGGAGCGCTGCCCATGTCGCGCAGAGATCGCTCGGCGGGCCCACGCAGGGCCCGTGTGGCTCGGAAAGACACCTCGTGAGGTCGAGCGGACGGCGAGACACACCGCCTCGGGCCGGGTGCGCGCGGCACCCTCCGAGGCGGGGTCAGTGTGTCTCGTCCGTCGGGCACCTCGTCAGCTCCACATTGGGTCGCGCATCGGTCAGCACCCCCTCTCTCCACGTCGGAGGGAAGGCGCGCCTCGCGGCACGTACGACTACGAGGGTTCAGGATGCCGGCAAACCGCGCGCGAGGCCATAGGCGCTTGAGCGAGCGACCACGGGCAACGCGACCGTCGAACCGAGTAGAAACAACAGCTGGTACTCGTGCAGTCACTAGGAGCGACCTTGGGTCTCGCGGTGGGTGCGGCGTCCCGGCGGACGCATGCTCACAGCTCGCCGCGTACCTGAGCACCGCTCGTCTACGGTCCTTTCGGGGAGTCCTCGGACCGCGCGGTCCCACCCTGGTCGGGCCCGGTCTCGGGCTCCTGGGACGGGAAGCGGTCAGGCAGTCGGCGCAGCCTGCTGTTCATGTTCCGGATCAACAGAACAGTCGCGATGGCCAGCAGGACGATGATGAACAGGCCCAGCGGACCGGCCAGACCACCTTGCCGCGTGTCACCGAAATTGTTCGGCTCCTCGGCAAGCAACAGCGCTACGTCCAGCACCGCGCACCACCCTCCAGAGCCACGCCCGCGCCAACGATTGCCTACACCGTACGCCCTAAACCGGCACGACGCGCCAGCCTACCTGGACCAGATTGACAGAGTTGACCCCTCGGTCAGGAGGGCATTGCTGTCCGTATGCCGGAGAAGAGATCATCCTCCGGAATCACCGACTCCAGGGTGGTGCGGACCAGTTCGTAGTCCTCGGTGGGCCACACCTTCCGCTGGATCTCCAGCGGCACCGAGAACCACTGCCCGTCCGGATCCACCTGGGTGGCGTGGGCCCGCAACGCGTCATCCCGCACCTCGAAATAGTCGGCGCAGTCCACCCGCGTGGTGATCCGCCCACCCTTGTCCCACGAGCCTTCGAGCCGGTCCAGCCAGCCGGCGTACGGGGACTCGCGGCCCGCCGCGATCATCGCCTCGTGCAGCGCCGTGATCCTCGAGCGGGAGAACGAGATCTGGTAGTAGAGCTTCCGCGGCTGCCACGCCTGACCGAACTCCTTGTACCGCTCCGGGTCGCCGGCCGCGTCGAACGCCTCCACGCTCACCCGGTTGCACATGATGTGATCCGGATGCGGGTAGCCGCCGTCCTCGTCGTACGTGGTGACCACGTGCGGGCGGAACTCACGGATTAACCGCACCAACGGAGCCGACGCCACTTCGAGGGGCTCGCGGGCGAACGCGTCCTCCGGCAGCTTCTCGAAGTGGTCGGCCTCGGTGTAGCCCTCCACATAGCCGGAGTCGACGAAGCCGAGCCAGGCCTGGCGGATGCCGAGGATCCGCCGCGCCCGCGCCATCTCGTCGCGCCGGATCTCCGGCAGCGCCCGCCACACCTCGGGCCGGTCCATCTTGGGGTTCAGCACGTCGCCGCGCTCGCCGCCGGTGCACGTCACAACCAGGACGTCGGCGCCTTCGCGCACGTACCGGGCCATGGTGGCCGCGCCCTTGCTCGACTCGTCGTCGGGGTGCGCATGCACCGCCATCAACCGAAGTTGCTCCGTCACTGCCGCTCCCACCCGCTCACTCGCTGTCGCCTCGCGGCGTACCCTCGATCTGTTAACTCTTACTCGCCGCAGGGGGCGACCGCCCTCGGATATGTCACCGGTCACACGGCCCGCCGGGCACCAGGCGACGCTGCGGGACGGACCCGTCTGAGAAGCAACAACGGAGGATCCCAGAACATGCCCGCTGACGCGCCGGCGAGCCAGCCACAGTTCCCCGCGGGCCGGTACGGGCGGCGACGCGAGCCCCGCAAACCCCGCCGCTGGGTCGCGGCGCTGCTGACCGGTGTGGTGATCGTGGCGGGGCTCGCGGTCGCGGTGCAGCTTTACCGGCAGTACGGCGCCCCGGAGTACCAACCGAAGGTCATCACGTTCAAGCCATCTGATGATCGCGTGACGATCAAGTTCCAGGTCTACAAACGTGGCGGCCGGGCCGCCGTGTGCATCGTCCGGGCTCGCGCGGCGAACGGCGAAGAGGTGGGGCGGGCCGAGGTCGACATCCCGGCCGGATCGCCGAACGGCGACAGCGTGACGGTCACGTACACTCTCGCAACGAGTAGGGAGCCCGTCACCGGCGAAGTCGTCGGCTGCGCGCCTGCCGGCAGTTAATGCCCTCTCACAGGCCGCCGAGTCCCCAAGATCACGGCTCTGGGAGGCGCGGGGCCCCGCTGGTAACGTTGTGTCCTTATTCTTTTCTCTTCGCTTATCTCCGATCTATTCGCTTGGAGGCTCGTCCCGTGTCCACGACAGATCACAGGTCTGGGACTTGGCTGTCCCAGGAAGCCCACGACCGGCTCAAGGCTGAGCTCGACCAACTCGTGGGCGGCCGTGCTGCCATGGCTGCGGAGATCAACGAGCGGCGCGAAGAGGGTGATCTTCGCGAGAACGGCGGTTACCACGCTGCCAAGGAAGAGCAGGGCAAGATGGAGGCCCGGATCCGCTACCTGACCGACCTCCTGCGCCACGCGCGCGTCGGCGACGTCCCGAAGAGCGACGTGGTGGCCCCGGGCATGGTGGTCACGATCTCCTTCGACGACGACCCGGGCGACACCGAGCAGTTCCTGCTCGGCTCCCGGGAGATCGCCTCCACCACGGACCTGACCGTGTACAGCCCCGAGTCCGCGCTGGGCTCCGCGATCCTCGGCCGCAAGCCTGGTGAGACGGTCAGCTACACCGCGCCGAGCGGCGCCGACATCCAGGTCACGATCGTGTCCATGGAGCATTTCAGCGGCTAGCGTCGCATCCGAACCTCACCCCGGTCGCGACACGGCCGGGGGTCTTTCTTTGGGTACGACCCGCAGAGGCTTTGGGTACGACCCCCAGAGGCCGTGCGACGTGTCACCGCGGCCTCTCAGGGATCGCCCCGAGAAAGACCAGGGTGGCAGATCCTCTGCGAGACCGACGCGGCCGCGCCAGCGGCGACATAGCGTCGAGTCATGAGCCGCCGACCTCCGGCGGCTCCCAGTAGAGGGGTGAGACACGATGGCTGCACAGTCCCACGCGCCGTACCGCAGATTGGCCCGGCCACGGGACGACCGGTGGGTCGCTGGCGTCTGCTCGGGCCTGGCAAGGCGGTTCGGCCTCAAGCCAAACACGGTACGGCTGCTGTTCGTAGTGTCGACGCTGCTCCCCGGACCCCAGTTCGTCATCTACCTCGCACTCTGGGTGATCATGCCCAACGACAACTGAGCCCTCACCACCGCGATGATCATGACCTCAGCGGCAGCGCCATCGGCGTGTCGTGCTGCTGCGGTCATGATCATCGCGTGATCAAGGGATGGTTGCGCGTCACGCGGCGTGTCGTGACGGCCTGTGCTTGATCGCCGCGATCATGGTGAGCATGGCGACACTGATAGTGACTCTGCATGTGCTCACCGCGATATTCCTCATTGGGCCGCTGGCGCTCGCGCCGTTTGTCGGGCTGCGGGCCGTGGTGCGGCGCGACCCCGACGGCGTGCGCCGGGCGGCCGGGGCCGCGATGGTGCTCGGCGCCAGCTCGGGTCTGGTGTTCCTGCTCGGCCTGGCCGCCACCGGGGTTTCGCGCGGCGTCAGCTACAGCACCCCTTGGGTCACCATCTCGATCACGCTCTCCGTGATCGCGCTCGGAGCCGTGCTCGCCGTCGCCACGCCCGCGCTGCGGTCCGTGGCGGCGATCATCGAGGACGGCGCCGCCGACAGCGACGTCAAGGCGCGCATGGACTCCCTGCGCGGCCGCATCGGCGCCTCGGCCGGGTTGGCGGCGCTGTCCTGGGCCGTCGTAGCGACGCTGATGGTGACCAAGCCGTTCAGCTGAAACGCCCACACCCTCGCGGTTTGTCGACTTTTCGTTGCTTCCCGCGTTTTTGACCGCCAGTTAGCGGTAAATGGCGGGCGGAGGTCAGTGGGGGGTGCGGGGTGATGGGCAGTCCTGGTCAGGCGCCGCGGGTTGGGGCAGGCGGGGCCAGCCACTGGCGTGGCGGGGCCACGGCGCGGCTTTCTCGATCTGGGCGGCCGCCGCGAGCAGGAGTTCCTCGCTGCCGGGCGGCCCCACGATCTGCGCCGCCGCCGGCAGGCCGTCCCGGCGGATCCCGGACGGCACCGAGATCGCCGGCAGGCCCGCCACGTTCCACGGGGCCGCGTATGGGGCGTACCGCATCGACGAGAGCACGTTGGACTGCCAACTCTTCCGGGACCAGTTGTGGGCACGCGGCGGCGGGCCGGCAAGCATGGGCGTGACCAGCAGGTCGTGTCCGGAGTTCTCGAACCACGCCAGCACGCTGTCCCGCCACCGCAGCCGGTCCGCCTCACGCACCAGGCGCTCCACCCGCCTCCCGAGCCGCACGTGGCGGCGGGTGCGCGGCTGCAACTCCCCGACGTCGAACACCGAGGCGTCCCGGTACGCGCCGGCCATCCAGATCGCCACGGTCACCGGGCCCAGGGTCTGCGGGTAGCGCATCTCCGCCTGGGTCGCCGAGTGCCCCGACGCGATCAGGGCCCGCACCGCGCGCGACACGGCCTGCCGCGCGTCCCGGTCCGCCCGCACACCGAGCAGCGGGCTGCGCAGCGACACCCCCAGCCGCAGCCGCCCCGGCTCCGGGGGCCGTCGCGGCGTGCGGCCGGCGAGCAGCGCGAACCCGATCGCCGAGTCCTCCACGGTGGTGGCGAGCACGCCGTTCTCCGTCAACCCGTACCAGTCATTCTCGGAGACGCCCGCCGGCACGACGCCGTGACCGGGTTTCAGGCCGACCAGGCCGGTGCACGCGGCCGGGACCCGGATCGAGCCGAGGCCGTCGTTGCCGAGCGCCATGGCGACCATGCCCGAGGCCACCGCTGCCGCCGAGCCGCCGGACGAGCCCCCAGGGGTGCGGTCGAGCCGCCACGGGTTGCGCGTCACGACATCCTGGTCGTCGGTGGTGGCGAACAGCCCCAGCTCCGGCATCCGGGTCAGCCCGATCACCGCGGCGCCGGCGCCGCGCAGACGCCGTACCGTCTCATGGTCTTTGTCGGCCGAGTCCCGCAACGTGGCGGCGGACCCCAGGCAGAGCCGCTCCCCCACCACCGGGATGTTCTCCTTCACCGCGATCGGCACTCCGGCCAGCGCCAACCCGCCGAGATCCGGCAGGTCGTCGACGATCTCGGCCTCGGCGAGGGCGGACACGGTGCGCACCACCCGGAACGCGCCGAGCTCGACGTCGGTCGCCCCGATGTGACGCAGATGCTGGTCGACCACCTCGGTGGCAGAGGCGTCGCCACGCTGAACTGCCCGCGCGACAGACGCCGCGGTGGCGCCGACCCAGGACATCGCAACCTCCCATACCGTCTGCGCGGCATTGAGACCCGGAGCGGAGGACACGCGCCTGACGCGGCTACTCCCGCAACGCCTGCTCCAGGTCGGCCAGGAGATCGTCGACATTCTCGATCCCCACCGACAACCGGACCAGGTCGTTCGGAACCTCAAGCGGCGAGCCTGCGGCCGACGCGTGAGTCATCCGTCCCGGGTGCTCGATTAACGACTCAACTCCGCCCAGCGATTCGCCAAGTGTGAACAGGTTCGCCCGATTGCATGCCTGAACCGCGGCTTCCTCGCCGCCGGCCAGACGGAAGCTGACCATACCGCCGTATCGACGCATCTGCTTGCCTGCCACGTCGTGTCCCGGATGATCCGCCAAACCGGGATAGAGCACACTGGTCACCCTCGGATGGCGCGTGAGGTGCTCGGCGATCCGTTCGGCGTTGTCGCAGTGCCGGTCCATGCGCACCCCGAGCGTCTTCACGCCCCGCAACGTCAGCCAGGCGTCGAACGGCCCTGCGATCGCGCCCATCGAGTTCTGGTGGAACGCCACCCGCTCACCGAGCTCGTCGCTCGCCGTGACGATGGCGCCGCCGACCACGTCGGAGTGTCCGCCGACGTACTTGGTGGTGGAGTGCACGACCACGTCGGCGCCGAGCGCCAGGGGCTGCTGCAGATACGGCGAGGCGAAAGTGTTGTCGACGACCAGCATCGCGCCGTGGTCGTGCGCCAGCTCGGCGAGCGCCGCGATGTCGGCGATGCCGAGCAACGGGTTGGTCGGCGTCTCCACCCAGATCACCGTCGTGTCCGCGGTCAGTGCCGCCCTCACCGCGTCCACATCGGACAACTGAGCGGCGGTCGAGGCCAGGCCCCACGGCTCGAGCACCTTGGAGAAGAGGCGGTACGTGCCGCCGTACGCGTCGTTCGGGATCACGGCGTGGTCGCCGGGCTTGCACAGCGTGCGCAGCAGCGTGTCCTCGGCCGCCATCCCGGAGGCGAAGGCCAGGCCGCGAGCGCCGCCTTCCAGAGCCGCCAGGCACTCCTCCAGGGCGAGCCGGGTGGGGTTGCGGGTGCGGCTGTACTCGTACCCGTTGCGTAGCGCGCCGACCGCGTCCTGGTGGTAGGTCGAGGTGGCGTAGATCGGCGGGACCACCGCTCCGGTGACCGGGTCGGGCTCCTGACCTGCGTGGATGGCCAGTGTGTCGAAGCTGCGAGCCGGGTCGTGGCCGTGGCGGACCGGGCTGAGAGGGCTGGGCGCGGCGCCGTTGCCGCTGTCGCCGTGGGTCATGCGGGAAAGGCTATCCCCGACCCTCGTCAACGGGTCACCGAGGCGCCCGACCGCTCACGGTTTGTCGAGTTCTGGCTGCCTCCCAGGACGCCATTTGACCGCCAGTTGGCGGTAAATGGCGGGAAGGGGCCGGGGGTGGGTGGGTTGCTACTTGACTGAGCCTGCTGTCAGGCCCGAGACCAGGTAGCGCTCGATCAGCGCGAACAGCACCACGACCGGGACGATCGCGATCAGCGACACGATGAACAGGTACTGGTAGTTCACGTCGTACAGGCCGACGAACTGATTGATCCCGACCGTGAGTGTCGTGCGGTCTGGGACGTTGAACAATGTCAAGGCGATCACGAACTCGTTCCACACCTGGATGAAGGTGAAGATCACCGCGGTCACGATCCCCGGCTTGGCCAGCGGCAGCACGACCTGCACCATGGCCCGGAACCGGCCCAGCCCGTCGATCATCGCCGCCTCCTCGATGTCCTTCGGGATGCTGGCGAAATACCCGTTGAGGATCCAGATCGCGAAGGCCAGGTTGAAGGCGGAGTTGATCAGGATGATCGCCCAGTACGTGTTGATGGCGGTCCACTCGGGGTTGATGTTCTTGAGCAGCACGTCGGCCACCAGGAACTCCCGGTACAGGCCGACCACCAACGCCACCGGGGCGAACATCTGGGTGACCAACACCAGCAGCAGGAAGCCCCGCCGCCACCGGAACTGATGCCGCGCCGTGAAGTACGCCGCCGGCAGCGCCACCAGCAGCACGATCGCGGTGGCGAACAGCGCGATGACCAGGCTGGCGATCAGGTAGTTCAGCAGCGGGATCTTCGACCACACCAGGATGTAGTTCTCCCAGGCCGGCCGGGACGGCAGGTACGTCGCCGGGATCGACGCCAACTCCCTGGTGTCCTTCAGCGAGCCGATCAGCATCACGACGTACGGCAGCAGGAAGAACACGGCGACGATGAGCCCGATCACCGGCAGTCCGAGCCGGCGCACCGGACGCCAGGCCGCCGCCAGGGCACGGCCCATCCCCGCCAGCGCGCGGCCGACCGGCGCGAGACCGGCCGCAAGCGCCCGCCCAACCGGGGCCAGGGCTCCGCTCACGGCGCCACCGGCCGCCGAGATCCCCCGGCTCACGATCCCGGATCCGCCGTTGGTCCGCAGCGTCGCTTCGCCGCTCTCGCCGAATTGGGTGCGCCGCACGTACAGCAGCACCAGGACCATCAGGATCACCACGTTCAGCACGCCCAGCGCGGCCGCCTCGTCGGCGCCGGCCGAGGACCGGAAGGCGATCTTGTACATGTACGTCGTCATGGTCATGGTCTCGTTCCCCGGCAGGTTGCCGGTGATCACCCAGATGATCGGGAACGAGTTGAACACGTAGATCGTGTTGAGCACGATCGCCACCGCGAGCTGCGGCCGCAGCATCGGCAACGTGACCTGCCAGTACGTCTGGGTCGCGTTGGCCCCGTCCATCGCGGCCGCCTCGTACACGTCGGCCGGCACTGTCTGCAGGCCGGCCAGGAACACGTACGTGGTGAACGGGATCGACACCACGATGCCGATGAAGACCAGGCCCCAGAACGCCGTGGACGACTCCTTGTACCAGTCGACCGGCGCGCTGATGATGCCGAGATCCATGAACAGGCGGTTCAGCGGGCCGTAGTCCAGCTCGTAGATGTACCGCCACACCGTGGAGGTCATCACCAGGGACGCGGCCCACGGCACGATCAGCGCCCACCGCACGAACTTGCGGCCGGCGAACCGCTTGTTCAGGAACTGCGCCATCGCCAGCGAGACGACGATGGTCGTCCCGACGACCACCACGACCCAGAGCGCGGTGTTGCCGAGCACTGTCGACAGGTCGTCCTCGCCGAACAGGTCGCGGTAGTTCTCAAACCCCTTGTAGCCGGTGGCGCGCCCGATGCTGGAGACGTCCAGGAACGAGGTCCGGATCATCTCGTACGCCGGATAGACGATCACCGCAGCGATCAGCAGGAGGGTGGGGCCGAGCCACAGCAGCGGCTCGACCCTTCGCACATTCCTCACGAGGTTTCCTTCCAGGCATGCCGCACCCGCACAAGATCGCCATTCTGGGTACCGATGTCCATGCCTCGCGGCGTGTTCGTACCCAAAATGGCGATCTTGAAAGGGTGACTGTCAGCCGCTCGCGACCTTCTGCAGTCTGTCCAGCACCGCCTTTGGATCCTTCTTCGGATCCATCGCGGTGCCGAGCGTCTCGCGCGCCTCCTTGGCCACGTCGGTCCACTTGGCGTCCTCGACCGGGGCGAACCGGGCGTTCGGCAGCAACTCGATGCCCGCGGCCACGATCGGGTCGGACTTCATGACCTCAGCCGCGGAGTTGGTCACCGGCAGGAAGCCCTCGGACTGGTTGAACTTGACGTAGTTGTCCTGCTGGTAGAAGAACTCCAGGAACTTGCTCACCGGCTCCTTGTTGCCGGGCTTCTTGAACGACATCAGGAAGTCCTGCACGCCCAGGGTCACCGACTCCGCGCCCGTGTTGGTCGGGAACGGCGCCGCTGCCCAGTCGAATGGGGCGTCGGCCATGTACTTGTTGGTGAAGGTGCCGTGCGGCATGATCGCGGCCATCGCGACCTTGCCCTGCGAGAACGCCTTCCAGACGCCGTCACTGCGGTCGGTCTTGCCCGGGTTGGGCTGGGTGACCTTGTCCTTGTTGGCGAGGTCGCGCAGGAAGTTCAGCGTCTGGACGTTCTGGTCGCTGTTGATCGCCCAGGTGTCGCCGTCCTTCCAGTTGCCGCCGTTGTTCCACATCCACATGGAGAACTCGGCCTGCGCCTCCTCGGCGCCGAGCGGCAGACCGTAGCCGACGTAGCCCTTGGCCTTGGCCTTCTTGGCGATCCGCTTCAGGTCGTCCCAGGTCTTCGGGGGCTCGCTCTCGCCGATCTCGTCGAAGATCTTCTTGTTGTACGCCAGAGAGCGCACGCTGGCGATGAACGGGACGCCGTACTGGGTGCCGTCGAGCTGCGCCTTGTCGGTGAAGGTGGAGGCGAACTGACCCTGCAGGTCGTCGCTCATGACGTCCTTCACCGGGTGGAGCAGACCTTCTTTGGCGTACGCGCTGAAGTCGTTGTAGTTGAGGATGTCGGGGTACTGCTTGGTCTGGATCAGGGTGGGCACCTGCTTGAGCAGGGTGTCCCAGTCCATCACCTGGAGCTCGACCTTGACGCCCTTGTTCTTGCTCTCGAACTCCTTGACCAGGTCTTCCCAGTACTGTGTGGTGTTGTCGCTGTACGACGCCGCGATGAACTTGATGGTGCCGGCGGTCTTGCCGTCACCGTCTCCGCCGGTCGGGTCGGCGCCGCATGCGGCCGCGGCGAGCATCGCCGCCAGCGCCGCTGCGGCGGTCGCGAGGATCCGTCTCTTCACTTGGTAGCCCCACCTCTCTGCGTCTCCCGAGGCTTGACGAACTGGTGTGCGAAAACTGCGCGACCCACGCTCGCGGGTGCGCGGAGGGTGCGCACATTTGCTCGTAGCTGCT
>WHSM01000408.1 GCA_009380105.1 Micromonosporaceae bacterium | reverse complement strand
TGTCGAAAATCTCCGCTGCGCCGCTCGTCAAGACGCCACGGCCAGCCAGAACGCGTCAGCGGACGCCGGCCGTGTCCATCTGGCGCAGCTCCTTCTTCAACTCCGAGATCTCGTCACGGATCCGGGCCGCCAGCTCGAACTGCAGGTCCCGCGCGGCGCCGAGCATCTGCTCGTTCAGCTCCGAGATCAGGTCGGCCAGCTCCGCGCGCGCCATGCCCTCCGTCGTCGGCTTCTTCGCAGCCGCCCGGCCGCGGGAACGCGCCTCCGGCACCGGGGCCTTGCCGCGAGACATCTGCCGGCCGCCGCCGCCCACGATCGCCCCGCCGGGACCGTGTCCGGCGAGCGCGCCCTCGGTGTCGTCCGCCTCCCGGTAGATGTCGTCGAGGATGTCCCCGATCCGCTTCCGGAGCGGCTGTGGGGCGACGCCGTTCGCCTCGTTGTGCGCCACCTGCTTCGCCCGGCGCCGATTGGTCTCCTCGATCGCGTGGCCCATCGACGGCGTCATCTGGTCGGCGTACATGATCACCTGGCCGGAGACGTTGCGGGCGGCGCGTCCGATCGTCTGGATCAGGCTGGTCCCGGAGCGCAGGAAGCCCTCCTTGTCCGCGTCCAGGATCGCCACCAGCGACACCTCGGGCAGGTCCAGGCCCTCCCGCAGCAGGTTGATGCCGACCAGCACGTCGTAGTCGCCGCGGCGGAGCTCGCGCAGCAGCTCCACCCGGCGCAGCGTGTCCACCTCGCTGTGCAGGTACCGCACCCGGATGTCGTGCTCCAGCAGGTAGTCGGTGAGGTCCTCGGCCATCTTCTTGGTCAGCGTCGTCACCAGCACCCGCTCGTTCCGCTCGGCGCGCTCGGTGATCTCGTGGATCAGGTCGTCGATCTGGCCCTTGGTCTGGCGCACCACCACCTCGGGGTCGACCAGCCCCGTCGGGCGGATCACCTGCTCGACGAACTCGCCCTGGGTCCGCTCCAGCTCCCACGGCCCCGGCGTCGCCGACAGGTACACCGTCTGAGCCACCCGCTCTTCGAACTCGTCGAACCGCAGCGGCCGGTTGTCCCGCGCGCTCGGCAGCCGGAACCCGTGCTCCACCAGCGTGCGCTTGCGGGAGGCGTCGCCCTCGTACATCCCGCCGACCTGCGGAATCGTCACATGGGACTCGTCGATCACGGTGAGGAAGTCGTCCGGGAAGTAGTCCAGCAGGCAGTGCGGCGCGCTGCCGGACGCCCGGCCGTCGATGTGCAGTGAGTAGTTCTCGATGCCGGAGCAGAAGCCGACCTGGCGCATCATCTCGATGTCGTACGTGGTGCGCATCCGCAGCCGCTGCGCCTCCAGCAGCTTGCCCTGCCGCTCCAACTCGGCGAGCCGGTCCGCCAGCTCCGCCTCGATCTCCCCGATCGCGCGCTCCATCCGCTCCGGCCCCGCCACGTAGTGGCTGGCCGGGAAGATCAGCAGCTCGTCGGCCTCCCGGAGCACCTCGCCGGTCAACGGGTGCAGGTAGTAGAGCCGCTCGACCTCGTCGCCGAACATCTCGATCCGGACCGCCAGCTCCTCGTACGCCGGAATGATCTCGATCGTGTCGCCGCGCACCCGGAACGTGCCGCGGGCGAAGGCCATGTCGTTGCGGGTGTACTGGATGTCGACCAGACGCCGCAGCAGCTTGTCGCGCTCGATCTCCTTGCCGACGGAGAGCTTGACGCAGCGGTCCAGGTACTCCTGCGGCGTGCCCAAGCCGTAGATCGCCGACACCGTCGCGACCACTGCCACGTCCCGGCGGGTGAGCAGGCTCATCGTCGCCGAGTGACGCAGCCGCTCGACCTCCTCGTTCACCGAGGAGTCCTTCTCGATGTAGGTGTCCGTCTGCGGGATGTACGCCTCGGGCTGGTAGTAGTCGTAGTAGCTGACGAAGTACTCCACCGCGTTGTGCGGCAACAGGTCCCGCAGCTCGTTGGCGAGCTGAGCGCAGAGCGTCTTGTTCGGCGCGATCACCAGAGTGGGTCGCTGCAGCCGCTCGATCAGCCACGCGGCCGTGGCGCTCTTGCCGGTGCCGGTGGCGCCGAGCAGCACTGAGTGCCGCTCCCCGGACCGCATCCGCCGCTCCAGCTGCGCGATCGCGGTCGGCTGGTCGCCGGAGGGCTGGAAGTCGCTGACAACCTGGAATCGGCCGTCCCGCCGTGGGATCTCCAGAGACACGCTGACCTGCCTTTCACTCACCTGTCTGCAACCGTACGCGGAGGGTCTGACAGGTCCTGGCGGACCGCCGCCGAAACCTCCGCCCGGCGGCCGGTTGTGCCATCCCGGGCGTGTCGCCTCATGAGTTGCTCAAAGCAGCTTGTGGGCCCCACCTGACCGCGCTACCGTCAACGGTGGAACGCAGGTGGGATCGCAGCAGTGGCCGGGAAGACGGCGCCGCTATCTGGCCGCCGGGATCTCGGAGCACGAGTTGCAGCCCCGACCGTCTAGGTCGGTGAGCGCCTGTGTGATCGGCGAAAGCCGACCACGCGCGATGCACCTGCGTAGGGAGGCCCCTCCGGACGTCGTCCGGAGGGGCCTCATCGTTCGGCTCTCACGCGTCGGGCGGCCGCCACCCGGTCCGCCGCGCCCACTCCTCCGCGCGCTCCAGCGCGGCGTTGATCCACGGCATCTTGTCGTCGCTGTACTGGTCGACATCCGCCGAACGAGCCGCGAGGCTCCACTTGAGGCTCGCATATCCGGCCCGACCGTCGGCGTCGGCGCGCAGCCAGTCGCGGAAGAGAAGGATGTCGCGCCAGACCGGCGATTCCCACGGCTGGACCAGAGCATTGACGGGGCGTCCTGGATCGGCGTCCACCGCGACTCGTTTCTCGTGCCGTTGACCGTGGCGATCGAGGTCGAACCACTGACCGGGCACGGGAACCAAACCAGCCCGGCTCGCGTCCTCGGTCAGCCTCTCGGCCTCGTCGAGATCGCGCGTCACCACCTGGATGTCGATGAGGTCCTTCGCTATCAGACCGGGCACCGACGTGGAGCCGACGTGGTCGATGCGGACGACCCGCTCGCCGACCGCCGCCGTCAACCGGTCGATCAACCGCTTGGCCTGCGTGGGCCAGGTCGGGTCAGGCTCCACAAGGACCGCCTCCTGCTGGCGAGGCGCCCGCCGGCCGGTGCGGAGATTCTCCTCGTACGGCGCCAGGCGGTTCTTCCAGAGCGCGTCAACCTGGTCGTGCAGGGCGTCCAGATCCCCGGAGTTGTCGAGCACCACGTCGGCAGCGGCGCGCCGCTGCTCGGCCGAGGCCTGTGCGGCGATCCGCCCCGCGGCCTGCTCGCGCGTCATGCCGCGACCGCGCAGGAGGCGCTCGATCCGCGCCCCCTCCGGGGCCTCGACCACGATCACGAGGTCGAATGTCGGAGCCAACCCGGTCTCCACCAGCAGCGGCACGTCGTTGACGACGATCGCGTCCGGCGGCGCGTCGGCGATCCGCCCCGCCGTCGCGCGGCGCACCCGCGGATGGATGACCTGCTCCAGACGACGCCGCGCGGCGTCGTCGCCGAACACCGTGGCGGCGAGCGCGGGCCGGTCCAGGGAGCCGTCCGGCGCCAGCACCTCGTCTCCGAACTCGGCGACGATCTCGGCCAGTCCCTCGGAACCCGGCGCGACGACCTCGCGTGCCAGCACGTCCGCGTCGACGACTGTGGCGCCGAGATGCGCCAGCCGGGCCGCGACCGCGCTCTTGCCGGCCCCGATCCCCCCGGTGAGCCCTACCTTCAACACCTGGCCAGCCTGTCAGATCATGGCGTAGAGACGGACGAAGGCCCGCCCGGAGTTACCCGGGCGGGGCCCTTCTGCCTTGCTCCAGCTGAGTCCGCTCAACTGCCGCCGGCTAGTTTTTCGCGGAGGGCAGCCAGCGCCTCGTCGGTCGCGAGGGTGCCGCTCGGCTCCTGTGGCGCGGACGCCGGAGCGCCACCGCCGCCACCGCCGCCACCGCCGGACG
>WHSM01000016.1 GCA_009380105.1 Micromonosporaceae bacterium | reverse complement strand
CACTGCTGCCGCCGATGCAGAGCATGCTGGACTCACCTGACCTGGAGAAGGAGAAGCCGGTTCTGACAGGCTTCGCCGAAATGATGGAGTGCGGCGTCAGCCACGTCTCGTCGAACAAGGACTGGCCGAGGATCGAGGAGGTGCTCAACGAGAGGCTCGGCGAGGCCATCTATGGGGACAAATCCGCCTCCGATGCGCTGGACGAGGCAGCTGCCGAGGCTGAGAAGATCATCGGAGCCTGATAGAGCATGACGACGACCACCGAGCCGCCGGCGGCCAAGGGACGCGTGGCTTTGGCCCCTCGCTCTTCAGAGGCGCCGCCACGCAGACCACGCGGGGTCCGGTGGCGGATGCGTCGCAACTGGGACGCCTACCTGTTCTTGGCGCCGGGCTTGGTGGTCTTCACGATCTTCACGGTCTTCGCGTTGGGTTTCGCGTTCTATCTGACGTTCCACCAATGGAACGCCCTCGAACCGGAAACGCCGTTCGTGGCGCTGGACAACTACCAGGAGATGCTCGTCGACGAGCGGTTCCGGAGGTCGGTGTACAACACGCTGTACTTCACCGGAGCGTCGGTGCCCTTGTCGATGATGATAGGTCTGGCGATCGCGCTGCTGCTCAACCAGTCGCTGCGCGGTCGCGGGCTGCTGCGCACGATGTTCTTCCTGCCGATGGTGACGCCCTTCGTGGTCGTGGCCATCATCTGGAAGTGGCTCTACAACGGCGACTTCGGCCTCTTCAACTACTACCTGCTGAAGGCGAAGTTGATCGACGAGCCGTTGCTCTGGCTCGCCGATAAGAATCTCGCGATGCCATCGGTAATCCTGATGAGCGTCTGGGCGGGCGTGGGCTTCTCCATGGTCGTCTATCTGGCCGGCCTGCAGGCCATCCCGGACGAGCTCTATGACGCCGCCAAGGTCGACGGCGCCGGGCCCTGGGCGCGCCTGCGCTACGTGACGATCCCGATGTTGCGCCCCTCGACGCTGTTCCTGCTGGTGATGGGGATCATCGGGTCCTTCCAGGTGTTCACCCAGATCTTCATCATGACCAACGGGGGGCCCGTGGACCGCACCACCACGATGGTGTTCTACATCTACGAGGCGGCGTTCAAGTTCTACGAGATGGGTTACGCCAGCACGCTCGCGTACGCCCTGTTCGCGATGCTGCTCGCCTTCACGGCGCTGCAGCTCAAGCTCTACAGAAGGGCGGACGCGTGAGTTCCGCGCTGGATGCTCCGGAGGCCGCGGAGCGCGCCGAGACCAAAGAGAGCCGGCGCCCGCCCCACAGGCGGCGACGCCTCTCGCCGGGCGCGCTGCTGGCCTATGTCGTGCTGGTGCCCGGAGCGATCCTGTTCGTGGCTCCGTTCGCGTGGCTGGTCAGCGCGTCGTTCCAGCACATGGGGGACATCTTCTCCTGGCCCCCGCAGTGGATCCCCAATGACCCGACTCTTGACGGCTACCGGACCTTCTTCGGCTTCGGGCCGACAGGCAAGGACCAGGCGAACGTGTGGCGATGGCTCGCCAACAGCGTGTTCGTCGCCACGTCTGTCACGGTGCTGCAACTGCTGTTCAATTCAATGGCGGCGTACGTGTTCGCCAAGCGGCACTTCCCCGGACGTGACATCATCTTCTTCGGCTTCCTGGCCACCATGATGGTGCCGCCACACGTGACGTTGATCCCGAACTACCTCGTGCTCAGGTACTTTCCGCTATTCGGCGGCAACGACATCCTCGGCCAGGGCGGACACGGAATGCTCGACTCCTACTACGGGCTGATTCTGCCCGGCACCGTGAGCGCGTTCGGAATCTTCCTGCTCCGGCAGTACATGATGTCGATACCTGACGAGCTGCTGGACGCGGCGCGTGTCGACGGCGCCTCGGAGCTCCGGATCTTCTGGAAGGTCGTGCTCCCGCTCAGCGTTCCGGCGCTGGCGGCCACGGCGATCTTCACCTTCATGTTCGTCTGGGAGGACTTCCTCTGGCCGCTGATCGTGATCTCGAGTCCGGAGTACTACACCATGCCGTTGGGGCTCGCCCTCTTCGTGGTCAGGAACCGCACCGCCTGGGATGTGTTGATGGCGGGCTCGGTCGTCGCGACCATCCCGATGATCGTGGTCTTCATGATCTTCCAGCGCAAGTTCGTCCAAGGCATCTCACTAAGCGGCCTCAAGGGCTGATCCGCCGATCGCCCGGCGTGTCCGCACACCCGCTGAGGGAGAGGAGCGGCACCGATGCTGACAAGAGCGGTTTCGCGTCGCGCGGGCGCCGAGGAGTTGGTCGACAACGCCTTCTCGACCGAGCTCCACGCCGTGCTCGGGAGTCTTCCTGTGATCCACGTCAGCCACCAGGCGCTCAAGGAGCGGTGCCACACCGCCCGGGCGGTCGTCCGCACGGGTGAGGACACCCCGTACGCAAACGTCGTCATCCAGGCCGGGGTGCCGTTCTAGCCGAAGCGGATGGATGGGAGGCAGCAGGATGAGCAGTCGGCGGGTTGCCATTCACACAAACGGCCGCCACCCACCTTGACTTTGGCTCAGACCAATTGTTCCTGGCGCAATCCTCGACGGAGGTGGCAAAGGTGGCCGCCCCCGAGTCCTGCGTGCGCCAGCGAGGTCACGAGCAGTCTCTTTGGCCGACTCGGAGATGTGATCTTCACAGCCTGATAGCTCACCCCTGCGCTTTTGGAATATCTCAGAATAGCGTTTAGCCACCCTATTCAATCAATGCGCCCCTTGACGTCACAAGCGATGGCCGATATGATCCGCAAATCGATTTGCATCAATTCGCTCGGATGCCGCGCCAAAAGTGCGAGATGTGGATCGAGTGGGAAATTCCTGTCCTGAGGGGAGGAGTGGCGAAGCCGAACGCACACCCCAGCGAGGGCAGTGGACGCTGCCCATTCGGGAGAACCTCTCCGACCTCGGTCACCCCCGCGGTGATCGTCATCTTTCACGAGCCTCTGTCACAGGGCTCGTCAAGGCATCCGGCTGACCGGCCTGAAGGGCTGGTCTCGACTGAGAAGGAAGCAGACTCATGAGCAGTGACCGCATGGTGACGCGACGTTCGATGCTGGTCGGTGGCGGCTTGGCCGCCGCAGGTGCGCTGAGTGGTGTGCTGGCCACGCCCGCGCACGGCGGGGCTGGGCGCGCCGGAGCCGCCAGCGCCACAGCCCAGGTCCCGTTGTGGCAGCAGGCGATGAGCCGGGGACTCGTCTACGGCTCCTCGACCACGACCTGGCAGATCGAGCCGGACCCCGACTACAGCCAGCTCTTCGCGAACGAGGCGGGGATCCTCTTCGCGGAGGACGACCTGCTCTGGTGGCGGTTGAAGCCGACACCAGACTCCCCGCTGGACTTCTCCCACGCCGACCGCATCATCGCGTACGCGGAGAACAACAACCAACACGTGTGCGCCGCGCACCTCGTCTGGGACGAAGGTTTCGGCGAAGGGTGGACCGACGATGACCTATGGGGGATGACCGAACAGCAGGCCCGGGACACCCTCTTCCCCACCATCCAGGCCGAGGTCTCCCGCTACGCGGGGCGGATCAAGTCGTGGGTCGTGGGAAATGAGGTGACCGACCCGTATGACAGCGACGCCAACATGCTGCGCACCAACGTCCCGTGGTACGCCACCATCGGACCGTCGTATGTGGCCGAGGCGTTCCACCTCGCCCAGGCCCAGGATCCGAATGCGCTGTTGCTGATCAACGAGTTCGGATTCGAGACCGGCGCCCAGTCCTTCCTGCCGATCGACAGGCGGGCGGCGTACCTGCAGGCGATCGACTACCTGCTCGCCCAGGGCGTGCCGGTGCAGGGAGTCGGAATCCAGGCGCACCTGGAGGCGAACAGGTTCGCGTCACGATTCGACCCGACCGCGTACCGCGCGTTCCTGGCCGACGTCGCGGCCCGTGGCCTGCCCATCTTCATCACCGAGATGGACGTCCTCGACGACGGCCTGCGTGGCAGCGGCATCGATCCGGGCGTCGCCGACGTGTACGCGCGGTACCTCGACGTCGCACTTGACGAGCCAGCGGTCAAGGTGGTCATGAACTTCGGGCTCTCCGACCGCTACACCTGGCTCCAAGAGGACCGCCCGCGTCAGGACGGCACACCACGTCGCCCGCTGCCCTACGACGCGAACCTGCAACCCAAGCTCGCGTACAACGCGGTAAGCAACGCCCTGCTGAACGCTCCAGTGCGCACACCGATCTGGTGACGGCCGCGCCAGCTCGGTAATGGGCGCGCCAACTCGGCAATGGCGCTGGCGCTGGAACGCCCAGTCCAAACAGAGATCTTCCCCGGATCCCCGGCACCTTGATGGGAGCCGCCCAATGTTACTCAAACATCGCTTATACCCCGCCGCTATCGCGGCCTCGGTCGCCCTTGTCATGATCGGCGTGCCCACGACGAGTTCCGCGCAACCCTCCGAAGGCGCGCCGACCGCCCAAGCCACCGTCACCAAGGACGTGTCGTTCGCGATCTTGGAAGACTACGACAAAGGGCAGGACCTCGCCGACATCGCGCAGGATTTCCAGCTGATGAACGAGTTGGGGATCGACACCCTGCGATGCAGCTTCGGCTGGGACGACTACGAGCCCCAGCGCGGCCAGTACGACTTCGTCTGGCTGCAGCAGTTCGTCCAACTCGCTGCCGACCACGGCATCAAGCTCCGTCCCTACCTGGCCTACACAGCGCCGTGGGCCGGAAACGACGGCGACGGAACCTACTGGAACGATCCACCCGCTGACTACCAGGACTGGTACAACTTTGTCCACAACCTGGCCAGCGCCCTGAGCGCCTACCCCAACGTGCTGTCCTACGAGATCTACAACGAGGAGAACGACAGCTTCTGGTGGGAAGGCGACGTCGAGCAGTACAAAGAAACGCTGCGGCAGGGCGCCCTGGCAGTCCGAGTCGCCGACCCCGGCGCCCAGGTCATCATCGGCGGACTGGTGTTCCCCGACTACGACTGGATGGCGCCGATCATCCAGAACGGATACGCCCAGTACTACGACATCACCCCGTTCCACGCCTACCCGGAGACCTGGAGCCGTAACAACATCGTGGTCGAGAACTACCTCGACGTCCAGTACCACGACTGGTTCGTGCCGCTCAACAACAACGAGGGCGAGGGCGAGCCCATCTGGATCAACGAAATGGGTTTCGCCACGACTCCAGGCAAGACCGAAGGGCAGCAGGCGAACTGGTGGGCCCGAGCGTTCGCCACCTTCCTCGCCGACCCACACATTGAGCACCTTGGCGTCTACGAGATCAAAGACCTCGACCCGAACAGCCCGGCCATCGGAGACGAGGCCAACTACCACCTGGGTCTGACCTACACCGACCGGCAAAAGAAGCTGGCGTTCCATACCGTCGACATGCTGACGGACCTCCTCGACGTCGGCAGCCTCACCATCGCCGACGACGAGGCTGACGTCACCGTCACATCCGGCCGCGCCAGTGACCTGCACCACCACCTGTTCAAACGGCCAGACGGCAAACAGGTCCTGTTCGTCTACGACAAGGGCGCGTCACCAACCGTGAGCGTCACGGTCCAATCCCCCGGATCCGCGGCGACCAGGTACGCCCTCGACGGCAGCTCCACACCACACGCCGACTTCGACGGCCAGACACTCAGCAACATCAACCTCGCCGAAGGCGAGGTAGCCATCTTCCAGATCGACCCGTAGCACCCCCCGGAGCGTGCCCGGTCCCCGGCAACTCAGCCGGGGACCGGGCACGGTCGCGGGCCAGGACCGATGCCGCCATGCCGGGTTCGCTGTTGACCAGTACCGCAAACGCCGGCGCCAGGGGCGCGCGTTGGCGAATCCGTTGTGGGACGGCGGTGGTCTGCCCGATGATCGTAGGGTGACCGGAGCGCGGGATCAGCGCGGTCACGATGTCCCGGCAGACACGGTGCTGGAGACGGTTCGCCGGCTCGTGGCCGAGCTGCGTGCTGGCGGCTCAGAGGTCGCGGTGAGCCTCGACAGCGCCCTCGAGGTCGATCTCGGCCTGGACAGCCTCGCCGTGGCGGAGCTGCGGACGCGCCTGGAACAGGCCTGCGGCGTCACGTTGCCGGATCAGGCGTTGACGCGTGGCGGCACAGTGACCGACTGGGTGGAGCTCGTCGCCGAGGCTGAGGCGATCCCCGCGGGTGAAGCGCAGGCGTCACGGGAGGCGGCTCCCGCCACGCCCCCTCGCTGGCGGCCGGAGCGCGCCAGACCGGAGCACGCCAGGACAGCGACGCCGCCCCGGCGCCTCGGCGCCCTGGGCGAGGTGCTCGACTGGCACTGCGACGCCCATCCGCGGCGCGTGCACCTGCGAATCCTGGACCACAGCGGCCGGCGGCCGAGGGCGCAGGAGCTCTCGTACCAGGATCTGGCGCAGCGGTCCCAGCGGGTCGCCGCCGCGCTCGCCGGCCACGGGGTGGGCCCGGGAGACCGGGTCGGGATCATGCTGCCGACCGGCGCGGACTACTTCACGACGTTCCTCGGGATCGGCCTCCGCGGCGGGGTCCCGGTCCCGCTCTACCCACCGGCGCGTCCGGCCCAGTTGGAGGAGCATCTCCGCCGTCAGGCCCGGATCCTCGACAACGCGGGCGCCGTCGCGCTGGTCACCGTGCCGGCGGCGAAAGGGCTGGCGCGGCTGGTACGGGCGCAGGCGTCAGCCCTGCGATCGATCCTGACCCCTGCCGAGCCGTGCAGCGCCGAAGTCCCGGAGGCCGCGACGCGCAATGTCGCGGCGCCAGACGACCTCGCGCTGCTCCAGTACACGTCCGGCAGCACCGGCGATCCGAAGGGCGTGATGCTGACCCACGCTCATCTGCTCGCCAACATCCGCGCCCTGGGCTCCGCTGTCCGGGCCACGCCGGAGGACGTGTTCGTCAGCTGGCTGCCGCTGTATCACGACATGGGGCTGATCGGGGCGTGGCTGGCCACCTTGTACCACGGCATCCCGCTCGCGGTGATGTCGCCGATGGACTTCCTCGCGCGGCCCTCTCGTTGGCTCTGGGCGGTGCACCACCATCGGGCGACGCTCTCGGCGGCTCCGAATTTCGGGTACGAGCTGTGTCTGCGCATTCCCGACGACGAGGTGGAAGGACTGGATCTGAGCTCGTGGCGGCTGACCTTCAACGGCGCGGAGCCGGTGAGCCCGGAGACGATCCGCCGCTTCACCGAGCGGTTCGCGCCGCACGGCTTCCGTCCAGAGACGATGACGCCTGTGTACGGCCTCGCCGAGGCCGCTCTGGGCGTGACGTGCCCACTGCCCGGAGCCGGGCCGCGCGTCGACGCGATCTCGCGTGAGGCGCTTGCTCGTCACGGCCGCGCCGAACCGGTCACTCCGGGCGAGCCCGAGACGCTGCGGCTCGTCGGCTGCGGACGCCCGTTGCCCGGTTACCAGGTGCGGGTGACGGACCCCGCCGGCCAAGTCCTCGCGCCCCGTCAGGAAGGCAGGATCGAGTTCACCGGACCCTCTGCGACAGCGGGCTACCACCGGTCGCCGGAGCACACCGCCAGGCTCTGTCACGGCGACTGGCTGAGCACGGGGGACCTGGGGTACGTCGCCGACGGGGAGCTGTTCGTCACGGGCCGGGCCAAGGACATCATCATCCGCGCGGGCCGGAATCTGCACCCTGCCGAGCTGGAGGATGTCGTCGGCGAGATCCCCGGCGTGCGGAAGGGGTGTGTCGCGGTGTTCGCCGCAGCCGACCCGGCGTCGGCCACAGAACGACTGGTCGTGCTGGCGGAGAGCCGGTCGTCGGACCCGGAGGCCGTGGCGTCGCTGCGCCAGAAGGTGGCGTCGGCCGCGATCGACGTGCTCGGCACGCCGCCTGACGATGTCGTGATCGCCCCGCCTGGCGCCGTGCTCAAGACGTCGAGCGGCAAGGTCCGCCGGGCCGCGAGCCGGGCGCGGTACGAGTCCGGCGCGGTGGCGAACCCGGCCGCTCCGGCGTGGTGGCAGGTGGCGCGGTTCGCGTGGGCGGGCGCGCTGCCGCAGGCGCGGCGATGGGCGCGGGCGGTCTCCGCCGTCGGGTTCGCGGCGTACGCGTGGGCACTCATGGTGCTCCTGGCGCCGCCGGTCTGGCTGGCCGTGGTGACCCTGCCCCGCGCGTCATGGCGATGGCAGGCGCTGCGCCTGGCCGGCCGGGCCGCGCGCTGGCTGACGGCGATCCCGCTGTTGGTCGAGGGGGCGGACCGCCCGGCCGGGATCGGCCCGTGCGTGATCGTCGCCAACCACGGCAGCTACCTCGACGGCCTGGCGCTCATGGTGTCCTCGCCGCGTCCGGTGACGTTCGTGGCGGGCGCGGATTTCCGCCCGGTGCCCTTTGTCGGGATCTTCCTCCAGCGTCTGGGGTGCGAGTTTGTGGAACGGCGGCAGCCGGAGCCCGGCGCGCCCGACACCCGCAGGATCGCCAGGGCCGTGCGAGCGGGACGCCCGATCGTGATCTTTCCCGAGGGGTCGATGTCCTCGGCCCCGGGCCTGCGGCCGTTCCAACTCGGCGCCTTCGCGATCGCCGTCGACGCGGGAGCGCCGGTCGTCCCGGCCGGCGTCAACGGAGCCAGGTCGGTGCTTCGCCCCGACCACGGCTTCCCGCGTCGCGGCGCCATCGAGGTCCGGTTCGGCGAGCCCGTGCCGCCAGCGGGCGCGGACTGGCACGCCGTGGTCGCGCTCCGAGACGCCGCGCGCGCCGAGGTGCTCCACGCCAGCGGCGAGCACGACACAGTGCGATGAGCCGCCCCACCCCCGCGTCGCGTGCTGTCGAGTTTTGGTCGGTTCATCGGCCCCCTTGACCGCCAGTTGGCGGTAACTGGCGGTCAAGGGAGCGGTGGGTGCGATGACGCGCGGTGGGGCTTAGTGTCTGTGGACTAGGGGAGCCAGGTCTTGACTTTGTCCTTGTTCTCCTTGACCCACTTTTTGGCTGCCGCCTCGGGGGACATCTTGTCCTGGGCGATCCACTTGGCGACCAGGTTCTGGTCGTCGTTGGTCCACTGGAAGTTCTTCACCAGCTGGTGCGCCGGCCCGTTTGCCTCCGCGAACTTCTTGGACACGATCTTGTCCAGGTCGTACTCGGGGTAGTCGCAGGCGACCTTCTCGGGGTCGGCGTCGCAGCCCTCTTCGTACGGAGGCAGCTTCACCTTCACCAGCTCGATCTCCGAGAGCAGCCACTGCGGCGAGTAGAAGTACCCGATCACCGGGGTCTTGTTCTTCTCGGCCCGCCGGAACGCCTGGATCAGCGCGGCCTCGCTGCCGCCGTACACGACCTTGTAGCTCAGCTTGAGGTTCTTGACAAGCGCCTCGTCGTTGGTGACGAACGACGGGTCGCCGTCCAGCAGTTGCCCCTTGTCCCCGGACTCGGAGGTCTGGAACAGATCCGCGTACTTGTTCAGGTTCTTCCAGTCGGTGATGTCGGGGTGCTTCTTGGCCAGCCACGGCGGCACGTACCAGCCGATCTCGCCCTTGACTCCCGTGGAGCCGGCCTCGACAGCGGTCTTCTGCTTCTCGATGTACTTCTCTTTCAGGTCCTCGTGGCCCCAGTTCTCGACGATGGCGTCGACCTCGCCGGTGCCGAAGCCCTGCCAGGCGACCTCTTCCTTGAGGTCCTTCTTGGTCACGTCGCAGCCCAGCTCGGACTCGGCGACCTCGGCGAGCACGGCGGCGTTCGCCTCGTACCCGACCCAGGGGTTGATCGCGATCTTGAAATCGCCGCAGTCGCCCTTGGCGCCGCCGCCACTCTTGCCGATCTTCTCGCCACCGCAACCGCTTACGGCGAGGACCGCGGCGAGGGCAAGCCCCACGCCGGCTGCCATCCTGCTTCGCATCATGGGTGTAGACCTCCTATATGGACATTTTCTGGGGTACGAAGTGCTGCGCGTTCACGTGCCGCGGCCGGCCCGACGGGTCGCCGCCTGGGCTGTGCGGTCGAGCATCACGCCGAGCAGGACGATCGCGAATCCCGCGGCGAGGCCCTTGCCGTACAACTGGCCCTGGTTGAAGCCGGCCACCACGTCGTAGCCGAGCGCCTGGGCGCCGACGAGCCCGCCCACGACGACCATCGACAGCACGTAGATGAGTCCCTGGTTGGCCGCGAGCGCGAGCGCCCGGCGGGCCATCGGCAGCTGCACCTTGACGATCGTCTGCCAGCCGCTGGAGCCGTATGCGGAGGCCGCCTCCACGGTGGCCGTGGGCACGCCCCGGATCCCGTCGGCCACGATCTTGGTGGCGACGGGAGTGGCGTAGACGACGGCGGCCATGATGGCGGTGAACCGTCCCGCCTCGAACAGCGCGAGGAACGGCACCAGGTAGACGAACGGCGGCATCACCTGACCCGCGTCCAGCACCGGCCGGATGATCCGGTCCAGGTGCGCGTTGCGCCCCATCCAGACCCCGAGCACGACGCCGATCAGCATCACCATCGCCGTGGCCACGAGAGTCCAGGCCAGCGTCGCCATGCTGTCCTCCCACAGCCCGGAGGCGATCATCAACGCGAGGCAGACCGCTGCCACCGCGGCGGCCCGCAGACTGCCGAGCACGGCGGCGAGCGCCACGATCACGGCGAACGCCAGCCACCACGGCGAGTCCGTCAGCAACGTCTGCAGCGGATCGACCAGCAGCGCGGTGAGCACGTTCTTGGCGCCGGTGGTCAGCACCGCGAAGTTGTCCTGGACCCAGGTGGTGGCGCTGGACGTGGCGAGGGCGATCGAGCTGCCGAGCTCGACGTTGGCGCCGCCGACCTGGCTCGGGAACTCGGCTGCCCACACGTACGTGCGCGAGAACCAGACCGTCACGACTGTCAGCACGCCACCGGCGATCAGCGCCGGCTTCCGGAGCCCGCCCGGGGCTGTGGGGTCGGCCGACCGCGTCGCCGCGGCGGTCGTGACCCGGTCCAGCACGATCGCGAGCACCACGATCGCCAGGCCGGCGTTGAACGCGGTGCCGACGTCGAGGAGCTGCATCGCGCGGATCACGGTCTTGCCGAGCCCGGGCGCGTCGATCAGCGCCGCGATGGTGACCATCGCGAGCGCGGCCATGATGGTCTGGTTGACGCCGAGCACGATGGTGCGCCGGGCCGACGGGAGCAGCACCTTCAGCAGTGTCTGCCGGCCGGTGGCGCCGAGGGACTCGCTGGCCTCGACGGTCTCGGCCGGGACGGAGCGGATGCCGTGCGCGGTGAGCCGGATCACCGGGGGCGCCGCGTAGATCATCGTGGCGATCGTGGCGGACGCCGGCCCGATCAGGAAGAACAGCGTCAACGGGGCCAGATACACGAACGTCGGCATGGTCTGCATGAAGTCCAGCGCCGGGGTGACCAGGCGGTGGAACCGCTCCGACAGCCCGGCCCAGATGCCCAGCGGGATGCTGACCAGCAGCGCCGCCGCGATCGTGAGCGCCAGCGTGTCCATACTCTCGCGCCACAGGCCCTGCAGGCCGAGGAACACCAGTCCGGCGGCGGTCAGCAGCGCCGGCCGTTGGCGAAGACATGGGAGAGGTACGCCCCGAGCGCCACGACCCCGAGCCACCCGAGGACCGGGATCGGCAGGCCGTACGAGGGCTTCGCGATCAGCGACTGGACGAACGTCGCGAACTCGCCGACCACCACCCGGATGACGTCGAAGAAGTAGACGAAGACCGGGTTGTCGCCCCGGCTGGCGCCGATCGCGTCGTTCGCCTCGTTGAGCTGCCGGTGCAGGTCGGTGAGTTGCGCGGGGCTGAGCTCCAGGGTGTGGACGCCTCGCAGCAGCCACCAGGCCGCGAGCCACGCCGCGACGACGCCAGCGACGATCAGCCCGCGGCCGGGGCGCCGTTGGCGCGCCTCGGCCGTCAGGGTGGCGGTCGCCATCAGGCGCCGCTCCCAGCCGAGGTGGCGTCGCTGTCAGGGCCGGCGTCGCTGTCGGGCCCGGCCGCGCTGTCGGGGCCGGCGACGACCGCGAGGATCTCTTCGTCGCCGACGATGCCGAGCAGGTCGCCGTCACGGGTGACCTTGGCGGCTTTCCGGACGCGAGCACCCTGCGGGTCGCCTCGCGCACCACCACGTCGGCGTCCAGCTCCGGGCCGTCCATCGGGTCGTCCGGGCGCGGCGGTCGCACGATGCACTCCAGGGTGAGCACATCGGCCCGGGGCACGTCGCGCACGAAGTCCCGCACGTAGTCGTCGGCCGGGTTGGCGACCAGCTCGTAGCCGGCGCCGAGCTGCACCTGCTTGCCGTCCCGCATGATCAGAATCCGGTCGCCCAGCTTCAGCGCCTCGGACAGGTCGTGGGTGATGAACACCATCGTCTTGCCGACCTCGCGGTGCAGCCGGATGATCTCGTTCTGCATGTCCCGGCGGATCAGCGGGTCGAGGGCGGAGAACGGCTCGTCGAAGAACAGCACGTCCGGGTCGCCGGCCAGCGCGCGGGCCAGGCCGACCCGCTGCTGCATCCCGCCGGAAAGCTGGTCGGGGTACATCCGCTCGTGCCCGGACAGGCCGACCAGCTCGATGACCTCCATCGCCCGGCGGATGCGCTCGGCGCGGCGCACACCCCGCACCTCGAGGCCGTAGCCGACGTTGTCGATCACCTGGCGGTGCGGCAGCAACCCGAAGTGCTGGAACACCATGGAGAACTTGCCGCGTCGCAGGTCGCGCAGTCGCCGGGTGTCGGCCGCGAGCAGGTCTTCGCCCTCGAAGACGATCTCGCCGGCGGTGGGCTCGACCAGGCGGGTGAGGCATCGCACGAGCGTCGACTTCCCGGATCCCGACAGGCCCATCACCACGAACATCTCGCCGCTGGCGACGTCGAAGTCGAGGTCGTGCACCGCGACGGTGCAGCCGGTCCGCCTCAGGAGCTCCTGCCGGGACAGCGCGCTGAGCGCCGAGGACCCCGGGACCTGTTCGGCGCGCCGGCCGAAGACCTTCCAGAGGCCGCGCACAGACACGACGGGGTCGGGCAGCGCCGCGCTGACAACATTGGCAGGGGTGTCGGAGACCGGGACTGCCAAGGGCTCGCCTTTCGTCGCTTCGTCTGCCCCGTCGCGGTGACCAAGGGATGGTTGCGCGTCGCTTCGGCGGGTCGTGACCACGACTCCTTGATCATCACTGTGGGCTCGGTACGGGCGGAACGTGAGAAACCATACCGGTTGCCCGTCGCGGACCGTGACGTCGCGCCGCTGGTCACGGCAGCTCGGGCCGCTTGGACCGGTGTCGGTGGAACTTTGTGGTTGCCGGGGGTAGCGGAGTGTTGCCTTGGATCAGGTCCGCGGCTTTTTCGGCGAGCATCATCACCGGGCCGTAGATGTTGCCGTTGGTGACGTAGCGCATCGCGGAGGCGTCCGCCACGCGCAGCCCCTTGACGCCGTGGACCCGCATCGACGTCGGGTCCACCACCGACATGTCGTCCACGCCCATCCGCGCCGTGCACGACGGGTGGTACGCCGTCTCCGCGTCCCGCGCCACCCAGTCCAGGATCTCCTCGTCGGTCTGCGCGGACGGCCCGGGCGACAGCTCGCCCGCGTCGAACGGAGCGAACGCCGGCTGGCTCAGGATCTGCCGCGAGACCCGGATCGCCTCCACCCACTCGCGGCGGTCCTGCTCGGTGGCCAGGTAGTTGAAGCGGATCGCCGGATGCCGGGCCGGGTCCGTCGATATGATCTTGACGCTGCCACGCGCGTCGGAGCACATCGGCCCGATGTGCACCTGGTAGCCGTGCTCCGCGCCGATCGGGGTGCCGTCGTAACGCACCGCGATCGGCAGGAAGTGGAACATCAGGTTCGGGTAGTCGACCTCGTCGTTGCTCCGCACGAACCCTCCGGCCTCGAAGTGGTTCGTCGCGGCCGGCCCGGTGCGGCCGAAGAGCCACTGCAGCCCGATCCACGGCCGGTTCCGCAGCTTCAGCGCCGGGTTGTACGAGATCGGCTGCGAGCACGCGTGCTGCACGTACACCTCGAGGTGGTCCTGCAGGTTCTCGCCGACGCCGGGCAGCGCCGCGACCACGTTGACGCCGAGAGCGCCCAACTCGTCGGGGTTGCCGATCCCGGACAGTTGCAGCAGCTGCGGGGTGTTGATCGCGCCGCCGGCGAGGATCACTTCTCCTCCGTACACCCGCTGGGTTCTTCCGAAGCGGCGGTACGACACGCCGACCGCGCGCGTGCCCTCGAACAGCACCCGGTGGGCCAGCGAGAAGCAACGCACCGTGAGGTTCGGGCGGGACAGCACCGGATGCAGGTGCGCCCGCGCCGCCGACCAGCGCCGCCCGTCGCGGATGGTGCGGTCGAAGCGCGCGAAGCCCTCCTGGCGGTAGCCGTTCACGTCGTCGGTGAGGGGGTGGCCGGCCTGCTGCGCGGCCTCCAGGAACGCGCCGAACAGCGGGTTGGTCGCCGGGCCGCGCTCCAGCCACAGCGGGCCGTCGCCCCCGCGCCACTCGTCCGCGCCGGCCAGGCAGGTCTCCATCTTCTTGAAGTACGGCAGGCAGTGCGGGTAGCTCCAGGTCTCCATCCCGGGGTCGGCGGCCCAGCGCTCCAGGTCGAGCGGGTTGCCGCGCTGGAAGATCATCCCGTTGATGGAGCTGGATCCGCCGAGCACCTTGCCGCGCCCCTGCGTGATCCGCCGGTGTCGCATGTGCGGCTCGGGCTCGGAGACGTACTTCCAGTCGTAGAAGCGGTTGCCGATCACCATCGTCAGGGCCGCGGGCATGTGGATGAAGACGTCCCAGATCCAGTCCGGGCGCCCGGCCTCCAGCACCAGGACGCGCGTGCCGGGGTCTTCGCTGAGCCGGTTGGCGAGGGCGCAGCCGGCCGAGCCGCCGCCGACGATGATGTAGTCGTACCGGGCGTCAGCCACCTCGGCCCTCCCTCGTGGTACGCATTGGACGAGCCCTCGAAACGATACCGGCGGCCCGCACCGGAGCGCCTTGTGCCCGAAAGGACGTCAATGCCGAATTTGTTCATCGGAGGAGAGTGGGTCAGCGCCGCCGGGGGCGGCCTCCGGGACGTGAGCAACCCGTACGACCAGACAGTGATCGAGAAGGTCGACGAGGCCTCCGCCGAGGACGCGCTCGCCGCGGTCGCCGCCGCGCGTGAGGCTTTCGACCGTGGCGAATGGCGGGACTGGACCGCATTGCGCCGCGCGGACCTGCTGCGCCGGGTCGCCGACCTGCTGCAGCGGGACCGGGCCGAGATCGCCCGGATCGAGACCCTCGACACCGGCAAGACCCTGACCGAGAGCGGCATCGACGTCGACGACGTGACAGCGGTGTTCCGCTACTACGCGGACCTGGCCGCCGCGGACGCCGGCCGGCAGGTCGATGCCGGCGACCCTGCGGTGCGCAGTCGCATCGTGCACGAGCCGGTTGGGGTCTGCGCCCTGATCACGCCGTGGAATTATCCGCTGCTGCAGGCCTCCTGGAAGGTGGCGCCGGCGCTCGCGGCCGGCAACACGATGGTGCTCAAGCCCAGCGAGGTCACGCCCCTGAGCACGATCCGGATGGTGTCGCTGCTGGAGGAGGCGGGGCTGCCGGCCGGCGTGCTGAACCTGGTGCTGGGCGCGGGGGTCCCCGTCGGAGCCGCGCTGGTCGACAGCCCCGACGTGGAGCTGGTGTCCTTCACCGGCGGGCTCGCCACCGGCAGGACGATCATGCGCGCCGCCGCCGACACCGTGAAGAAGGTGGCGCTGGAGCTTGGCGGCAAGAACCCCAACATCGTCTTCGCCGACGCTTCGTTTGACGCCGCCGTGGACTACGCGCTGACCGCGGTGTTCCTGCACGCCGGCCAGGTCTGCTCGGCGGGGACCAGGCTGATCGTCGAGGACTCGCTGCACGACCGTTTCGTGGCCGACCTGGCGGGCCGCGCCGAGCGGATCCGGCTCGGCAACGGCCTGGATCCGGCCACCGAGAGCGGCCCACTGGTCTCCGCCGAGCACCGGGCCAAGGTGGAGGAGCACGTCGCGGCGGGGCGCGCCGAAGGCGCCGTGCTGTTGACCGGCGGGGCGCGGCCGTCGGACCCGGAGCTGCGGGGCGGCTGCTTCTACCTGCCGACCATCTTCGACGACTGCGAGCGGAGCATGCGGGTCGTCCAGGAGGAGACCTTCGGCCCGATCCTGACGGTCGAGCGGTTCTCCGCCGAGGACGAGGCCGTAGAGCTGGGCAACGACACCGACTACGGCCTCGCCGGCGCCGGGTGGACCTCGGACCGGGCGCGCGCCGAGCGGGTCGCGGGGCGACTCCGGCACGGCACGGTGTGGATCAACGACTTCGGGCCGTACCTGCCACAGGCCGAATGGGGCGGCTTCAAGCGCTCCGGGATCGGCCGCGAGCTGGGGCCGTCGGGCCTGGCTGAGTACCGCGAGGCGAAGCACATCTACGAGAACACCGACCCACGTCCGCAACGCTGGTTCGGCAGGTGACGCGGGAGCGAAGCCGCGCTGATCGACATGTGCTGTCAGTTTCCTCCGACTTTGATCTGGTCGCAGTCTCTGAGAGCTCTGTGGTTGCTCACGGCGAGGGCGCGGGCGATCGTCACGAGCTGCGCCACCCGAGAGTCAGCGACCTTGTAGTACGCGTTACGGCCGACGCGGCGTGCGTCCACGTAGCCACAGTCGGCCAGGCATGCCAGGTGCCTGGAGACCTGGCTCTGGGAGAGATCCACATGCGTGACACATTCGGTGACGGTGTGCTCAGCTTCGACCAGGAACCCCAGCAGCCGTAGTCGACTGGGGTCTGCCAGGGCATGGAAGAACTTCGCCACTGTGTCCACATCGCCGACGGCGGTAGGTGACAGGTCAGCGCCGTGCTGGGGCGGCGGCGTGCCCTCCCCCTGCCTCGCGTGAGGGATCTGGGTCTCAGAACTGTATGCGGATACACGCATGTGACCATCACCACACGCTTCCGAAGTCACAGCTGACCCGACAACGCGTTCGGCGTAGTCGCGAATCATGTTCAGGGAATCCTCGCGGAGAATCGTCGAGTAGACGATCAGCGGCTTGCCCGGGCCGAGTCTGCGCACCGTCGCGGCCGAGGCTTCGGACGCGATCACGAGGTCGGCTGTCGCCAGGACGCGAGCGATGTCGGCCTGGCCGAGATGCGCATGCCGCACTTCGGCCAGGTCGATCCCGGCGTGGCGCAGCGAGCGTTCCATCCGCTCGGGGCCGGCTGGATCGCTGCAGACGACGGCGACCTGACGCCCCGCGAGGTTGGCGGCGCGGATGTGTTCCAACACGGTCAGCGATGGCCCCACACCCATCACGAGGGTGGGCAGATCGCACCCCGACAGCAACGTGGTCGCCTGGTCCAGGCAGTAGAAGGGCACCAGCCCGAAGTCGAACCTACGCAGCGTGCGACAGCGGTCCGCCACGGGCACACAGGCCAGTTCCGACACCAGCGTGCCGTGCACGTCGCTGCCGGGCAGGGTGGCGCGGATGGTCTCGCACGCGTGACTCAATTCGCCGCCGTACTCATCGATCACGAGCACCGAGGGTCGGGAACTGGACTGACCGAACTCCTGGGTGGCGAACTCGGCGAACTCCCGGGAACTGAAACCCGACGTCTCCGCGACTCGCAGCGCGTCGCGGACCAGGCCTCGCAGCACGTCGGCACGGGCGACGTCGTGCACCGGCACCCGGTCCGCGACAGTGGTGCCTCCTCCAGCGCGGGTGTCCAGATACGCCTCGGACTCGAGTTGCCGGTACACCTGCGCGACGGTGTTGCGATTGATGCCGAGGAACTCCGCGAGTTCGCGGATTGCCGGCATTCGGTGTCCAGGAGCCAGCTGGCCGCTGCCGATCGCCGCGACGATCTGGTCCCGAATCTGCCTGGACAGCGGCATGCCTGTCGAGCGACTGATCGATATCGGCACTCTCATCGGTGTCATCGCCTCTCTCTACCGGTTCGGCCGTCGCGCGACCGTGGAGGCCGCATGTCTCGCAGCGCTACGCAGGCGGTGCCATCGGGCGTTTGTCCTATTGACATGGAACATATGTCTCCATACGCTTCATTGCAATCTACTACCCCAGGATGAGGTGGCAATGGCACACCGTGTGCGCCAACCAGGGTGCTGCGCTTCATCGGAGGCCTCCAGTGACTTCAGGGACCGACTCGATCTCGGTCGCCGTCGCCTGGTCCTGGTCCGCCGAGTAGCGGCGACCGGCAGCGTCGCAACCTGCGCCTTGGCGTTCCTGTTGCTGTTTTCTCCGTCGTTGGGCGCCCACCAGACGGCTCACCGGGTGGCCTGGGCCGCCGCCGCGTGGGGCCTGCCCCAATTGCTGGGCCATGCGCGGGAGGCCCTGGCGGCTCGCAGGATCACGTTGCCGCTGGTGCTGGCGGCGGCGTTGGTGGCAATCGGGGCCGTAGGCCTGCCCTTCGTGACCGCGGTGGTCGTAGCCGCGGTGCTGGTGACCGACCTGCTCCGGCGCCCAGCCGACTCACCAGGCGAATCACAGCTCGCTCACGACTCGCCGGCCGCTGGTGACGAACCGCAACGGGTGAAGGGATGACACGGTGTCCTCGTACGTGTTCATGAAGTTACTCGAAACCCGCGCCGGCCGCTACGACCTCGGCATGAGCCTGCTCAGTCTCGGACGCATCTCCGGGATCTACCGGGCGGTCGCAGCCCGGGTTCCCGAGGGCGCGAACGTGATCGAGGTGGGTTGCGGCACCGGAGGCGTCACCGGGCGCCTGCTGGCCCGCGGTTGCACTGTCACCGGGGTGGATCGCTCCGCGTCGATGCTCAAGGTGGCCGAGCGCAAGCTCAGCTCGGCCATCGAGGCTGACCAGCTACGGCTTCGCGTCCTCGACCTGATCCAGCTGGACCGCGAGTTCGCCGACGCCTCCTTCGACTGCGTGGTGTGCTGCCTGGTGCTCAGCGAGCTCACCCGGGCTGAGCGCCGCTACGTCCTGGACGAGTTCTGCCGCCTGGTCCGGCCCGGAGGGCTCGTCGTCCTCGCCGACGAGGTCGCCCCCCGCTCGCGCGCCCGGCGTCTGCGCTACCGGTTGACCCGAACCCCGATGGCCGCGCTGACATACGCCCTCACCCAGACCACCACCTCGCACACCGGGGATCTGTCCCAGGCGTTAGCCGAACGTGATCTTGAGCAGATCGAGCACGAGGCAGCGCAGGGTGACTCCTTTCAGATCGCTTCGGGGAGGAAGTCAGCATGCCATCTGCAACCGCAGGCGTGATGGACCCCGTGCCGGCGGTTCCCGACAGCGCGATCCGGTCCGGGCTGCAGTTGCTCTTCCGTTCCTTCCCGTTTCCGGTGGAGCCGGGTCTGCGGGTGTTCGGCAACCCGGACCGCAACTCCCTGGTATTCGTCACCGGCAACTTCGAGCACACGGTGCGTGTGGTCTCCCGCGTGCTGGCGAACTACGACTGTTACCTGCTCGTGGCGCCAACCGACGGAGTCAACGTGTGGTGCGCGTCGGCCGGCGGCCATTTCGGCGTTGACCAGGTAGACGCCGCGATCAAGCTCAGTGGGATCGACAAACTGGTGGACCACCACCGCCTGGTGCTCCCGCGACTGGCGACCCCCGGAGTGAATTCCAAGGAGGTGCGCCGCCGCACCGGTTGGCGTGTGGTGTTCGGGCCCATTGATGTCGAGGATCTGCCGGAGTGGCTCGAAGAGTCGTTTCCGCGGCTGGTCGCCGACGTGGTCAGCTTCCCGTTGCGCAGCCGGGTGGAGATGGGAGTCGGGGCCGCTCTGTGGCCCGCTGGGCTGATGGGCCTTCCCAGTTTCCTGATCGCGGGGTGGAGAGCTGGGCTCCTGGTCCTGCTCCTCAGCTACGTCCTGTCGGTGCTCTTCGCCGCCGTCTACCCGCGACTCCCTCTCAAGCCGGGGCTACCACAGGCCGCGGGGTCGGGGGTCCTGCTCGGCGTGGCGGGTCTGGGCGGTGCGGCAGCCACGGACCAGAGCCTGTTCGGACTGGTCTATTGGCCGGTTGTCATGGCGGCGATGGGCGCGTTGATCGGATTTGACTTTCCCAGTTGGTCGCCGACCGATGTGTGTAAGCAAGAGATTCTCTGTTACCTGTACCCCGCCACGCTGGCGCCACCAGGATTCCTGCCCACGGTGGACGAGGCCAAGTGCATCGTCGGTTGTGACATCTGCGTCAAGGTGTGTCCGAAGGGAGCGCTGGAACTCGACAGCAATGGCATAGCGACACTCACCGACACCGAAGGGTGTATCAGTTGTTACGCGTGCGTGCAGCAATGTCCGGCAGACGCCATTTCCTGAGTGGTCGCGCGGCTTCTCACCCTCTCTCCACAAGCCGAGGAATGAACCTATGACTACCAAGCAGTGCGCAGCCACGGCGCCATCGCAGACAGGGCTCTTCGGTGAGGCCGACCTGAGCCAGGAGCGCTTGTTCCAGCGGAACCTCCGGTTCCTGATCGCCACGTTCTCCTGCATGATCGCCAGCGCGTTCATCCTGCTGTTCGTCGGCGCGGAGCCCTGGCCGTTGGTCGGCAATGTGATCAGTTGGATCGGGCTCGCACTGGGATTCCCGATGTTCTGGCTGGCAGCCAAGACCGTCTTCAGCCGCCGTCCCCGGCTGACCACCGAGGTGTTCATCACCCTGGCTCTGATCGCGGTGGTCTACGAACAGGGGTACTGGTACGCCTCCTGGATCGTGTTCATCATGTGGTTGGGCGAGAGCCTGATGGCGTGGGCGGGACGGCACGCCCGAAATGCCGTGGACGCGCTGCTGCGGCTGGTGCCCCGGCAGGCTCGCCTGGTCACGCCTGACGGCACGGCGATGGTGCCGGTCGAGGAGATGCGGATCGGCCAGATCGTGGCCGTGCATCCTGGTGAGCGAGTGCCGACCGACGGTGTGGTGGCCCGGGGCGAGACCGCGATCGACGAATCCATGCTCACCGGTGAGGCAGTGCCCGCCGATCGCGGCGTGGGTGACGAGGTCTTCGCCGGCACGTACAACCTGCAGGGCGCCATCCAGGTGCGGGTCACAGCCGAGACCGCGGACAACACGGTCACAAGGATCGTCAACCTGATGCGACAGGCACAGCGGGAGCATGTGCCGGCGCAACGCACCGTCGACCTGTTCCTGAAATGGTTCCTGCCCGCGGTGCTGGTGATCGCCGCCGTCACGGGCATCCTCACGGGCTCGCTGGAGCGAGTGGCCGTGATCCTACTGGTGATCACGCCCTGCGCCTTCGCGGCCTCGACGCCGCTGGCTCTGGTGGGCGCGGTCGGTAACGCCGCCCGTCGCGGCATCGTCATCAAGGGCGGGTCCAGCCTGGAAGCCCTCAGCCGCGCCACCACTGTGCTCCTGGACAAGACCGGCACACTCACCGCCTCCACACCCGAACTGGCCACGCTGGACGCCTTCGCCGGGTTCGCTGAGCAGGACATGCTGCGACTGGCCGCGATTGCCGAGACCCAGTCCAGTCACCCTCTGGCCCGGGCGGTGTGCGACACCGCCGAGGCTCGAGGTCTGGATGTCGTCGAGCCTGATCACTTCGAGGTCGCGAGCGGTCACGGCGTGCTCGCGACGATCGGAGATCACCGACTCGCCGTGGGCAATGAGCGGTTCTTCGCCCAGCGAGGCCTGTCCCTGCCGCCCGAGGTGCGGGAACAGGCGGAGCGTCGGGAGGCCGCCGGCCACACCGTCGCCTACGTCCTCGACCGTGACATCGTGATCGGCGTGCTGGGGTTCCTCGCACAACCACGCGCGTCCGCTCCGGCAGTCATCGCCGGACTACGTCGTCTCGGGGTGCGCCACGTGGTGATGGTCACGGGGGACCGGTCCCGGCCAGCCGAAGCGGTTGCCCAGCGGCTGGGCATCGAGTACAAGGCGCAGGCCACCCCGCAGGCCAAGTTGGACGAGGTGCAGCGCTATCAACGTGACGGGCAGGTGGTCGCGATGGTCGGTGACGGCATCAACGACTCCACCGCACTGGCCGCCGCCGACGTAGGCGTCGCGATGGTGGAGGCGGGAGCGGAGGTAGCGGCGCTCGCCGCCGACGTGGTGGTGCACGGCGACCATCTGGGCAGCGTGCTGTCCGCGGCCAAGCTGGCGCGCCGCGCGATCCGCACCATCCAGCTCAACATCGGCTTCGCCGTGGGCTACAACGTGATCGGCCTGATCTTCGCACTGGCCGGGCTGATCTCACCGGGCGCCGCGGCGCTGTTCCACGCCGCCAGTTTCATCTCGGTGGTGGTCAACTCAGCGCTGATCCTCGGCTACCACCCCACGGCGCCGGAGGAGCTGACCTCGGGCCGCCCGGGGGGCAGCGTCGAGCGCTCGACGACTGTGGTCCCCGCTGGAGATCAGCGCTGAGCGCAGGCCGGCAGGTCGTCCTCCCTCCTCCGTGACGGCCTGCCGGTCCTGCGATCAGTCGACGGGGCGCCCGTCGACCTCCAGCGCGATGTCCGCATGGGAGAAGCACAGGTCGTCACGCACCTTCAGCGCGTTCTCCAGCGGCTCCGGATATGACCAGGCCACGTCCTGGATGACGCGCCCGTCGACGCGCAGGGACCAGTACCGGGCAGTTCCTTTGTACGGGCACACCGTGCGGGTGTCGCTCGGCTCCAGCAGCTCTTCGCGCACGTCCGCACGGGCGATGTAGTAGCGGTTGGGCAGGCCGGTCTCCGACAGCAGCCGCACGGACTCCGCCTCGGCGACCGTCGCGCCGTCCAGCAGCACCCGCACCCGCCGGCTGGCGTGACGGACGTCGACCCGGTGGTACGGGTCGCGTAGGTGGCCCTGCACCTCCTCGTCCTCGTCGAACCACGCGTCCATGCGGTCCCAGTACACAGCCTTGTGGCCACGCAACCACTCGGCGTCGGCCAACGGCTCCTGGTACGCCCACACCGCGTTCCCGGCGACCCGGTCGCCGACCCGCACCGACCAGTACGACGCGTCGCCCTTGAACGGGCAGTGGGTGGAGCGGTCCGTCGGCTCCAGCAGGTCCGCCCGCAGATCCTCGTCCGGGACGTAGAGCTGCGGGAGCAGGCCGGTCTCGTGCAGCAGCTCACCGCGCCGGGTGTCGATCACGGTCTCCCCGGCGAACACGGCCCGCACGCGGCGCGGGAACCGGTGCATCAGCAGCCGGTGCGCCGGTCCTTCGACGGTGTAGTTCGACGTCTCCGGCGGGTCGCCGGACAACGGGCCGTGGTCGAGAGTCAGCGTCATCGCGAGCACCTCCTGCGTCGGTCGTACCCACCCGGCAGCCGGCCGAACATACCGCGTCAAGGGCTGGCAGACGCGGAATCGGCGGGGCGATGGGCAAGACGCGGCCCGTTGGGGGAGGATCCGGACATGGAGAAGCTGACCACGACAGACCTTGGCACGACCGGCATGGAGATCACCGCTGTGGGCTTCGGAGCCTGGGCGATCGGCGGCTCCGGGTGGAAGTACGCGTGGGGCGGCCAGGACGACGCCGAATCGGTCGCCGCGATCCGCCACGCGGTCGAGCGCGGCGTCAACTGGATCGACACCGCCGCGATCTACGGGCTCGGGCACTCCGAAGAGGTGGTCGCCCGGGCGCTGGCCGACCTTCCGTTGGCCGATCGGCCGTACGTGTTCACCAAGTGCGGCGTCGTGTGGGACGAGAGCGACCGGACCGCCGAGCCGCAGCATGTGATGAGCCCGGCGAGCGTGCGCCGTGAGGTCGACGCGTCGCTACGACGGTTGGGCGTCGAGCGGATCGACCTCTACCAGGTGCACTGGCCCGCCGGCGACGGCACGCCGCTGGAGGCGTACTGGCAGGTCATGGCGGATCTGAAAGCCGAGGGGAAGGTGCGCGCGATCGGCCTGTCCAACCACGACGTGCCGCAGCTCGACCGCGCCGACAAGATCGCGCACGTCGACTCGCTGCAGCCGCCGTTCTCGGCGATCAACCGGGCAGCGGCCGAGGAGATCGCCTGGTGCGCCGACCACGGCACAGGTGTGATCGTCTACTCGCCGATGCAGTCCGGTCTGCTCACCGGGGCGTTCACGAGGGAGCGGGCGGCGAGCCTGCCGGCCGACGACTGGCGCGCCAGGGCCGGCGACTTCACCAGGCTACTGGAGCCCAATCTGGCCCTGGCGGACGCGCTGCGCCCGATCGCCGAGCGGCACGGGGTGTCAGTGGCGGTCGCGTGGACGCTCGCGTGGCGCGGCGTGACCGGGGCGATCGCCGGGGCCCGGAGCCCGGAGCAGGTCGACGGTTGGCTCCCAGCCGCGACCCTGCGCCTGACAGACGCCGACTTGGACGAGGTCGCCGCCGCAATCGACCACACCGGCGCCGGCAGCGGGCCAAACCGGCCCTGAGATCGCCCGAAGTGCGGTGCGGCGGGCGGCGCGGGTTACGGCT
>WHSM01000257.1 GCA_009380105.1 Micromonosporaceae bacterium | reverse complement strand
GGCGCCGGTCGAAGGGGTCGGCCGTCAGGCGGTCCAGGCAGTCCGATTGAATGAGGTCGCCGCGAGGTGAAAGGGGATACCCTCGTTAGTGCTGACGCCTCACCTTTCGGCAGGGGTCCCAGGACGTGTGGTGGTAATGGCCCGGACTTACGAAATCGTGCGAAATCCGACCAATGACGGCGTGCGGGGGATCCATGTCGCCGGCGATGTAGATCTCTCCTCCCACGACGAGCTGCTTCAGACGATCTTGGACACGATCGAGCCGGGCGTCACCGAGCTGGTCATCGACCTGAGCGACGTCACCTTCTTCGACTCAGGCGCTCTCGGCGTCCTGGTGGCCGGTCACAACGCGGCCCGGCGCGCTGACTGCGCCTACCGGATCGTCAACCCGCCCGACCTGGTGCGGCGCGTCCTCCGTACCACCGGAATCCTGGACCTCCTCGCGGGCGGTCCCGCGCCGGCTGCGAAACGCCAGCCCGCGTAACCGCGCGATTCTCGCTGCGGATCTTCCCCTCTCCCAGGCACGCATGACAACGTTGACTTTCGGAGCCGTGTCGTCGTGACGCTGAGGTGGTCGCCTGTGTCCGTGCGCATCGAACATGCCCAGTCGGAAGCGCTCTTCGTAGGTCCCGAGTCCGCCCCGGCCCAGGTGGCCCGGGTCCGCCTGGCCGGGGATCCCGGACAGGTCGCGGCGACGCTGCGGTTCCCGGACGGCCGCGCCGCCGCCGAGGAGGCGACAGCCGCGCTCCCCGGCGACGGGCCGGTGGTGGTCGAGGTGCCGTTCCGGACCAGCGAGCCGCCCGGCACGACGCTCGCCGCGCGGGCCGTCGTGACCACGGCGGACGGACAGCGCGCGGAGCTGCCGTTCGACGTCACGGTCGCCGAGACCGGCTGGACGATGTGGATGGTCAGCCACTTCCACTACGACCCGGTGTGGTGGAACACGCAGGCCAGCTACACGTGCACCTGGGACGTCCGGGACGAGCCGGGACCGGCGCACCGGCTGTTCCACAACCCTGGGCACTCCGGCTTCTCGCTGGTCCGAACCCACCTGGAGTTGGCCCGCCGGGATCCCGAGTACAGGTTCGTGCTCGCCGAGGTGGACTATCTCAAGCCGTACTGGGACGCGTACCCGGCCGACCGGGCGATTCTGCGGGAGCTGTTCCGCGCCGGCCGCGTGGAGATCATGGGCGGCACGTACAACGAGCCGAACACCAACCTCACCAGCGCGGAGTGCACCGCGCGCAACTTCGTGCACGGGACCGGGTTCCAGCGCGGCGTGCTCGGCGCCGACCCGGCCACGGCGTGGCAGCTCGACGCGTTCGGCCACGACCCACAGTTCGCCGGGATGGCCGCCGACGCCGGGATCACCTCCAGCGCGTGGGCGCGCGGCCCGTTCCACCAGTGGGGCCCGATGTCGACCAAGTGGGGCGACCGGACCGCCGGCGAAGCGACCGCGATGCAGTTCCCGAGCGAGTTCATGTGGCTCTCGCCGTCAGGGCGCGGGGTGCTGACCCACTACATGCCGAACCACTACGGGGCCGGCTGGTCGATGGACTCGGCCCCGTCCCTGGACGATGCCTGCGAGCAGACGTACCAACTGTTCCGCGGCCTGTCCCCCGTGGCGCTGACCCGCAACGTGCTGCTGCCGGTCGGCACCGACTACACCCCGCCGAACCGGTGGCTGATGGACATACACCGCGCGTGGCGGGACCGCTACGTGTGGCCCCGTTTCGTCTGCGGACTGCCTCGGGAGTTCTTTTCGGCCGTACGTGAAGAAATGACCTCCCGAGGTGTGACCGCGCCGCCGCAGACCCGGGACATGAACCCCGTCTACACCGGCAAAGACGTCTCCTACGTCGACACCAAGCAGGCGAACCGGGCCGCGGAGCAGTTGCTCGCCGAAGCGGAGACCTGGGCGTGCCTCGCCCGACTGCTGACCGGGCGACCCTACGACGGCCAGGCCTTCGACAAGGCCTGGCGGCTGCTGGTGTACGGCGCGCACCACGACGCGATCACCGGGTCGGAGTCCGACCAGGTGTACGTGGACCTGCTCGCCAACTGGCGGGAGGCGCACGACCTGGCCCGGGCAGCCCGGGACGGAGCGACGCGAGCGATCGCGGACGCCGCCGAGGTCTCCGAGCCGTCGCTCGTGGTCTTCAACAGCCTGAACGTCGACCGCGCCGACCTGGTGACCGTGCCCTACGAAGGCCTGGCCCCGGCCGGGCGCGACTACGTGGTGGCCGACGGAGAGCTGACCTTCCTCGCCCCGGAGGCGCCTGGCATCGGTTACGCTACCGTGCCGCTCGCGCCCCGGCCCGCGACCGGCTGGCGGTCCGACGACGGCCTGACGATCAGCAACGAGCGCTACCGGCTCCGGGTCGACCCGGCGCGCGGCGGCGGCGTGGCGAGCCTGGTCGAGCTGCCCAGCGGCCGGGAGCTGATCGCGCCGGGCCGGGTCGGCAACGAGTTGCTGGTGTACGAGGAGTACCCGCAGCACCCCGACTTCGGGGAAGGGCCGTGGCATCTGGTCCCGAAAGGCCCGCCGGCCGGCGCGGCGGAAGGGCGGGCGTCGGTGCGCCGGGAGGTCTCCCCCATCGGGGAGCGGCTGCTGGTGGACGGCGAGGTCGCCGGCGTCGCGTACACCCAGGTGCTGACCCTGTGGCACGGTGTGGACCGGGTCGATTGCGCGACCACGATCCACGAGTACGCCGACGCCGACCGCCTGCTCCGGGTGCGCTGGCCCTGTCCGGTGCCCGGCGGGCTGCCGGTGAGCGAGGTCGGCAACGCGGTGATCGGGCGCGGGTTCGGGTTGATCGACGTGGACAGCGAACAGCACCCGTGGACCCTGGACAATCCCGCGCACAACTGGTTCGGGCTCGGCGCGACCGCCCGGATCCGGGTCTCGGACACCGACGGCCAGCTGATCGGCGACCGGGCCGTCGGGGTGGCGGAGCTGGTGTTCGCGGACTGGGGAGCGGCGGGAGCCCTCGGCGGTGACCTGGCCCGCGCGCTGGCACGGCGCGGCGTCACCGCCACCTGCGCGGTCGCCGACGGACCCCGGTACGGCGATCTGGGCGTCGACTCGAACCTGCCCGACGTGCGGATCGCGGTCGGCGCGCACGGCTTCACCACAGCGGCCCTGGCCGGCAACGGCCACGCGGCGGAGTTGACCCGCCAGCTGGAGGCGACCGGGCGGGCGCGGCTGCTGGCGCCGGCCCGCAAGCCGCTGACCGAGGTGTGGCAACCGAGCGCGGACCTCACCGAGCCGGACCTGCTGCCGGTGCTGGTGCTCGCGGGCGCCGACCCTGACGCGCTCGCCGCCGAGGTCACGGCGCTCGTCGACGACCTGGCCGACGGCGTCATCGAGGTGTCGCAGTCGTCCGGCCCTGTGCTGACCGAGCCGCTGGAAGACCGCACTGTCGCGCTCTTCAACCGGGGCCTGCCCGGGTTCGCGGTCGACGCGTCGGGCGCGCTGCACCTGTCGCTGCTGCGCTCCTGCACCGGCTGGCCGTCCGGGATCTGGATCGACCCGCCGAAGCGCACGGCGCCGGACGGCTCGGCGTTCCAGCTGATGCACTGGTCACACACATTCGAGTACGCGTTCACCTCCGGCCCCGGCGACTGGCGCTCGGCCGGCCTGGTGGCGCGGGCCGCCGGCTACAACCGCCCTCTCCACGCGACGTGCTCACCCTCCCGCGATCTTGGACAGTTTGGCTTGCCAGAGCGGCCGGAAAGCTCCAAGATCGGCGAGGGCGGGCGGCGACTGTTGGAGGTTGGGTCCGATGGGCGGGCTGGGTCCCGTGGGCGGGTGCTGGTCACCGCTGTGAAGGCCGCTGGGAATCCGCTCGCTCGGGGCGAGTCCGCGCCCGCCGACCCGGCCGACGGGATCACGGTGCGCTGCTATGAGACCACCGGCGCTCCCGCGCGGGTCCGGGTCGCCGGCCCGGCGTCGCTGCGCCCTGCCGGCCCGGCGCTGTCCCTCGCCGACCCGCACGTGACCGACCTGTTGGAGCGGCCGGTCTCGGCCGCGGAGCTGGTCGACGGCGCGGCGGAGTGCGACGTGGACGGCGCCGGCATCGTGACATTGACCGCCCGCCCGGTCGGCGCGGCTCCGGCCGACGGATCACCGGCTGGCGCCTCAGTCGAGCCAGCGCAGCCAGCGACGGAGCCGGCCCCACCCGCGCGGGAGCCGGCGCAGCCGGTGTTCACCCGGTACTGGCTGCACAACAAAGGCCCGGCGCCGATCGGCAACCAGCCGGTGAGCGTCTTCCTCTCCCCCGAGCGCCTCGTCACCTCCGGCGAGCCCGTCGACGTGTCGGTCACCGTCTCCAGTGAGCTGGTCGACTCGCCGGTCGAGACCCGGGTCACGCTGATCCCGCCCGACGGCTGGTCGGTCGATCCCCCGGCACGCGACGTGCGCCTGGCCCCCGAAGGCTTTTCGGTCTTCAGCGCCACCCTGCGGCCGGCTCCCGACTCGCCGCCCGGCACGCGGTTCCTCGTCGCCCGGATCGAGCACGGCGGACAGACGTACGAGGACGTCGCGACGGTCCGCACTCCAGGCGCCGAGCCGGCCGGTCTGGAGGTGACGGTGGGCAATGGAGAGTCGGGCGCCGGGGAGTTGAGCGTGGCTCCGGGCGAGCGGACCTCGCTGCTGGTCCGGCTCGCCAACCGCACCCTGGGCGAGATCCGCGGCGAGTTGCAGGCGGTGAGCCCGTACGGGACCTGGGACGCCGTGCGGCCGGCCGCGCAGGGGTTCGCGGTCGCCGCCGGTCAGACCGAGGAGCTGACCATCGAGGTCACGCCGCCGTCGGCCGCGCCGGCCGGCGCCTCGTGGTTGCTGGCCAAGGTTGTCTGGCACGGGCGCGTGGCGTACTCCCCGGCGATCGGGCTGCGGGTCAGGCGGTCATGACGGGCGCGGTGGCGCATGTGGCCGGCGAGGCGGTGCCGGAGTCGCTGGTGGAGGCACGGCTGGCCGCGCTGCATGCCAGCCCCAGGGCCGGGCTGCTGCCTCGCGGCGGCAAGGAGGCCCGGCAGTTGCGCCGGTGGGTCGGGCAGTTGGCAGTCACCGCCGCGCTGTGCGAGGCCGCGGCGCGCCGTGAGGGCCTGGAGCCGACCCCGGAGCCGATCGACCTCGACGACGTCGCCGCGCTGGAGCTGGGCAGCCTCGCCGCGGCAGCGTTGACCGAGTCGCCGTACGCCCGCGCGGCCTATCGGGACCTGCGGCGCCGCAGCGAGCCGCGGGAGCCCGAGACGCGCGCCTACTACGACCGGAACCCGGACCTGTTCCGGGGACCGGAGCCGGGCAGCGTCAGGCCGTACCAGCAGGTGCGCGGCGAGATCGCGGCCCGGCTGCGCGGGGCGGCCGCCCGCAAGCGGTTCCTCGGCTGGCTCGACGGGTGGCGGGCGGAGCTGGTCGCGCTGTGCCCGGGATGGGAGCACCCGGGGGACCCGCGCCAACCGGACAACACGCACCGCCACTGAGCAGGCCGCCTGGAGAAGGGGACGGCGGGGTCACGGACCGCAGCAGTCGTCGCAGCGCTCGCCCCGCCACGCCTCCACGCCCTCCTTCACCGCCACACCGGCGATCACCAGCGCCGCGATGGGGTCGGCCCAGGACCACCCGAGCCACGCGTTGGCGACCAGGCCGACCAGAAGGATCCCGGACAGGTAGGTGCAGAGCAGCGTCTGCGTCGAGTCGGCCACCACCGTGGCGGAGCCCAACTCCCGTCCGGTGCGGCGCTTGGCCCACACCAGCGCCGGCATCACGACCAGCGACGCGGCGGCGAGGACGATCCCCACGGTGGAGGGCTGCGCCTCGGCTGCTCCGTACAGCCGCCTTAATGAGTCCACGCAGATCCAGGCCGCGAGCGCGAAGAACGACAGCGCGATCAGACGCAGCGCGATCCGTTCCCGGGACTCCGGCACGCGCGCGCGGAACTGCCAGATCACGACCAGGGCGGACGCCACCTCCACGAACGAGTCCAGCCCGAACCCGATCAGCGCTGTCGACGACGCGGCCGCGCCAGCGGCGATCGCGATCACACCTTCCGCGAGGTTGTAGCCGGCGGTCGCGTACGCCAGGCGCAGGCTGCGCCGGTTCAGCGTCGCCCGGCGCGCGGGCGTCAGCGTCGACGCGGTCACCGCGCCGCCCTCCCGGGCGCGGCGAAGTCGGGCCTCTGGTCAGGGTCGGGGGGCCAGGCGGGGCAGAGCGCGACGGCAGATCCGGTCGCCGCGAGCACCGCCTCCGCCGCGCCGAGCAGGTCGCGCAACTCGGGGCGGGTCAGCGCGTAGAACGACTGCCGCCCCTCGGCGCGGTAGTCGACCAGACCGCAGTCGCGCAGGCACGCCAGGTGCTTGGACACGGTGGACTGCGCCAGGCCCAGCTCGGCGGTCAGGTCGACCACACGCGCCTCGCCGCCCGCCAGCCGCCGCACGAGCCGCAGCCGGGTCTCGTCACCCAGCGACCGGAACAGCGCGGCCGCCGCTGTCATCTCGACCGCG
>WHSM01000543.1 GCA_009380105.1 Micromonosporaceae bacterium | reverse complement strand
GTGGTCCCGGGTCACTTCTCGCAGACCCACGACCGGCCGGATCTCTCTGGTCGTACCCTCCGAGAGATCTTGTGGCGAGGTGACGACCGCCGCAACGGGCTCGACCAGTCAGGGGCCATGAAAGCCTTGAACCGGTACGAGCTGACCGGTCAGTCCGAGCAGACGTTCGACACGCTCTCCGGCGGGCAGCAGGCGCGGTTCCTGGTGCTGCTGCTGGAGCTGTCCGGGGCGACGCTGCTGCTGCTCGACGAGCCGACCGACAACCTCGACCTGGCCAGCGCCGAGGCGCTGGAGGACGGGCTCGCCGGGTACCAGGGCACCGTGGTCGCGGTGACGCACGACCGCTGGTTCACCCGCGGCTTCGACAGATTCCTGATCTTCGGAGGCGACGGCGAGGTGGCCGAAACCTCAGAACCAGTCTGGGACGCCTGACTGGTGCTCACCTAGCCAGGCCCCTGGCCCAACCACGCTGACGGTGACGATCCGAGGCGGTTAGCAATGGAACGTTCGCGGGGAGCGGCGCCCATGGTTGGACGGGGGCAGGGTTCGGGTTAGAGTCTGTGTGAGTACCCCACGGGAGCCCGGTGGACCGGGCTGAGAGGGGGGCTGGATCTCGGCCGGACCGGGATCAGAGCCCTCGACCGTAGAACCTGATCCGGATCATGCCGGCGCAGGAAGAGGAGCATATGTGGCTACAGCGATCGGCCGATTACATCTCATCACCGACTCACGGCCAGGTCGGAACACCTTAGGCGTCGTGACCGCGGCGATGCGCGCAGCCCGGGAGGCCGTCGATCTCGGGGTCGGGCCGCTGTGCGTGCAGGTGCGGGTCGAGGACGAGATGACCGACCGGGACGCCTACGAGCTGTCCGGGCGGGTCGCCGCGCTGTGCCGGGACGCCGGCGCGGTCTGCCTGGTCAACGACCGGCTGCACATCGCTCTCGCCGTCGGCGCGAACGGCGGCCACGTCGGCGCCGAAGACCTGCCAGTGGCGGCTGCGAGGGGAGTGCTCGGCCCGTACGCCGTGGTCGGAGCCACCGCGCGGGAGCCGGACACAGCCAAGCGGCACGTGGCGGACGGGGCGACGTACCTAGGCGTGGGGCCGGCGTACGCGTCGCCCACCAAGACCAGCCTTCCGGCGCCGATCGGCCCGGTGGGCGTCGCGGCTGTCGCGGGCGCCGTGCGGGTGCCGGTGATCGCCATCGGCGGCGTCACCCCGGACCGCGTGGCCGAGCTGACAGACGCCGGCGCCCACGGGGTCGCGGTGATCGGCGCGATCAACAGCGCCCCGGACCCCCACACCGCCACGCTCGAGTTCTTCCGAGCGCTGGCCGCGCACTCCAGCGGTGATCAAGGGGCCGTTGACGCGACCCGCCGAGGCGACACGCAACAGTCCCTTGATCACCGCTACGACCTGGGGGAGCGGTCGTGAGCGCGCCGGATGTGGCTGTTGTGGGTGGGGGTGTCGTCGGGCTCGCGATCGCCTGGCGTTGCGCGCAGCGGGGTCTGCGGGTCACCGTGGTGGACCCGTCGCCTGGCTCCGGGGCGTCCAGGGTGGCCGCCGGGATGCTGGCGCCGGTGACCGAGGCGCACTTCGGCGAGGAGCCGCTGCTGCGGCTCGCGCTCGCCTCCCACGAGCGGTGGCCGGCTTTCGCGGCTGAGCTGTCGGCCGCGAGCGGCCAGGATCTGGGGTACCGGACCGACGGCACGCTCCTCGTGGCGGCCAGCGAGGACGATCTGCGGGAGATCCAGCGGCTGCACCGCTTCTACGACACGCTCGGCCTGCCCGCCGAGGCGCTCACTGGCCGGGAGTGCCGGTCGCTGGCTCCGCTGCTGGCGCCCCGGATCCGGGGTGGGATGCGCGCGGCCGGCGACCACCAGGTCGATCCGCGCCGGCTCGCCAGGGCACTGCACGCGGCGGCCGCCCGGGTCGGCGTCCACTTCGACCATCGGCGGGCGGAGCGGCTGGACGAGCTCGACGCGGAGCGGGTCGTGCTGGCGGCCGGCGTCTGGTCCAGCCAGTTCGCTGACCTGCCGGTGCGGCCGGTGAAGGGCCAGATCCTGCGCCTGCGCGCGCCGGGCGGCGGCGCGCCCGGCTTCGGGCTGACCGTGCGCGCGCTGGCCGCCAGCCGGTCCGTGTACCTGGTGCCGCGCGTCGACGGCGAGGTCGTGGTCGGCGCGACGTCGGAGGAGCTGGGGCACGACACGACGGTCACCGCGAACGGGGTGCACGACCTGCTGCGCGCCGCGATCGACGTGGTGCCCGACATTGGCGAGTACGAGCTGGTCGAGGCCAGCGCCGGACTGCGCCCCGGCACCCCCGACAACGCGCCGCTGCTGGGCCTGACCGCTGATCCGCGCCTGATCGCGGCGACGGGGCACTACCGGCAGGGCATCCTGCTCACGCCGATC
>WHSM01000566.1 GCA_009380105.1 Micromonosporaceae bacterium | reverse complement strand
GGCGCCCATGCACGAGGCGCCGCCGTCACGTGAGCCCGCGGCCGAGCCAGCGGTAGCGCCCACGATCGGCTTCGCGCGCGGCCCGGCAGGGCCGGAGGACGGGCGCGTGACAGGCCCGGCAGGGCGTGTGGACGGTTCGGCAGACCACACGGAGGGCCCAACGGGACATGCCAGCGGTCCGGGGAGGCCCAGCGGTCCGGCGCGGCATGCGAACGGTCCGGCGGGGCCTGTGAACGGCGTGCCCGGACCGGTGAAAGGCGTGGCCCGCGTGTCGCCGGCGAACCGCGCCGCGCCCGACACCGAGCCGGTCGTCGTGCCGCCCGGCGAGATCCCCGCCCACGAGGAGCCACCGGTGGCGGACGCCGTGAACGTCGCGGCGTACGAGCCTCCGCGAGGTTCTCAGCCCGAGCCGGAGTTCAGCCCAGGTCGCGAGTTCGGTCCCCCTCAGCCCGAGCCTGAGCCCGAGGACGCGCCGCGTCCAGGTCGTTCGCGGCACCGCTCGTCACGCCGTCGCCGGCAACTGCCGCTGTGGCAGGAGGTGCCGCTGCTGCTGGTCGCGGCCTTCTGCATCGCGGTGCTGATCCGCACCTTCCTGCTGCAGGCGTTCTACATCCCCTCCGAGTCGATGGTGGCGACGCTCAAGGTCGACGACAAGGTGCTGGTCAACAAGGTCGTGTACGACGTGCGCGACCCGGCGCGGGGCGAGATTATCGTGTTCCGGGGCACCGACCGGTGGGCGCCGGAGCCGGACCACGCGCCGGCGTCGGACGACCTCCCCAGCAAGGCCGGACGCGTGCTCGCCGACCTGGTCGGCATCAGCCAGCCCGGCGAGAAGGACTTCATCAAGCGGGTCATCGGCCTGCCGGGCGACACTGTGGCGTGCTGCGACGCGCAGGGTCGGGTCACCGTCAACGGGGTGGCGTTGGATGAGCCGTACATCCATCAAAATTCCCCACTCGACATCCCTGCGAGCGAAGAGGTGTGCCGGTCGCGGCAGTTCGATCCGGTGACGGTGCCGAAGGGCCACGTGTTCGTGATGGGCGACAACCGCGGGGTCTCGCTGGACTCGCGGTGTCAGGGGCCGGTGCCGATCGAGAACATCATCGGCAGGGCGTTCCTGGTGGTCTGGCCGACGGAGCGCTGGCACACGCTCGGCCCGCCGGACATCTTCAAGGACGTGCCGAAGCCGTACGCGGCGCCCGCGGCTCCTGCGCCTTACAGCGGCGGCTCGGCGGCGGTCGTCGGAGGGCTGATCGTGCCAATGCTGATCACTTTTGGGCGGTGGCGCCGGATCGGCGCACGGCGACGACGTACCCTCTCTGGGTGACCGACGTGCAGCAGAAGCGCCGCATCCCGTTATGGCGCGAACTTCCGATCCTGATCATTGTGGCCGTTGGCGTGGCCATCCTCGTGCGCGCCTTCGTGCTCCAGACGTTCTACATCCCGTCGCAGTCGATGGAGCACACACTGGAGATCAATGACCGGGTTCTGGTCAACAAGCTGGTCTACGACTTCCGCGAGCCGGAGCGTGGCGAGGTCGTGGTGTTCCGGGCGCCACAGTCGTGGCGCGGCGACCCCACCGCCACGGACTTCATCAAGCGCGTGATCGCGGTGTCGGGCGACCGGATCGTCTGCTGCGACGAGAAGAACCGGCTGATGGTCAACGGGCAGCCGCTGGATGAGCCGTACATCTTCGAGGACGACAACGGGGTTCGGGACAAGGCCAGCAACGAGCCGTTCGAAGCTACGGTTCCCAACGGCAGGATCTGGGTGATGGGCGACCATCGCACCCAGTCCGGCGACTCCCGCGAGCAGTATCTGCGCAGCAGAAGCGCCAAGGTGGCGACGATCCCGGAGAGCGCGGTGATCGGCAAGGCGTTCGCGGTGTTCTGGCCGGTCGGCCACGCGCACTGGCTCAGCCCGCCGCCGACGTTCGCCTCTGTGCCCAACTCGTCCTGACCCGGCCGTCGGCGCCGTGGCTCGCGCCCGCACGTCGGCGGCGCCGTGGTCTCGGCGCGCTCGCAGCCCGGGCGGCGACCACGGCCTGTGCCGCAATAGTCTTCACGGTATGACCAGGACTGCGGCGAGCGCTCCCGACGCCGACCCCCGGCACACGACGGATCTCGACGAGGCGGGCCAACCCGCGCCGATCCCGCGCCCGGGGGCGCGGGTGCTGCTGGTCGACGAGG
>WHSM01000473.1 GCA_009380105.1 Micromonosporaceae bacterium | reverse complement strand
CGGCGTCGCTGTTCAACGGCGAGGACAAGGAGGTCGGCGACGGCCTGATCGAGACCTGGACGCTGACCTGTGAGCAGAACGGCACGGTGTTGCAGCGGATCCCGGTGATCGTCGACCGGGGTCAGCAGGTCAAGGCCGACCTGAAGACCTGCCTGTCGAAGTGGGCAACCGCCTGACCCGTACGGCCAGCTTGCGATCGTCCAAGATCGGCCGATGCGCCGCTGTGCCGATAGCCGAGCGAGGGGGAGCATGGCGTCCGCTAAGTTGGTGCCATGACGCTCGACCCTCGCCGGCCGTTCGGCCACCTGCTCACCGCGATGGTGACTCCCTTCACCCGCGACGGAGCGCTCGACCTCGACGGCGCCCAGCAACTCGCCAGCCACCTGGTAGACGTCCAGCGCAACGACGCGTTGGTGATCAACGGCACCACCGGCGAATCCCCCACCACCGGCGACGTGGAGAAGGAAAACCTGATCCGTGCGGTGGCCGAGGCGGTCGGAGACCGGGCCAAGATCCTTGCCGGTGTCGGCACGTACAGCACGGCGCACACCGTGGAGCTGGCCCGCTCCGCCGAGAAGGCGGGCGCGAACGGCCTGCTGGTGGTGACGCCGTTCTACAACAAACCGCCCCAGGCTGGGCTGCTGGCGCACTTCCGCATGGTCGCGGACGCCACTCGGCTTCCGATGCTGGTGTACGACATCCCGCATCGCACCGGGACCGCGGTGCAGACCGAGACGATGTGCAAGCTCGCCGAGCACCCCCGTATCGTCGGGGTGAAGGACGCCAAAGGCGACCTCGCGGCGAGCTCCTGGGTGCTGCGGCGCACCGAGCTGGCGTACTACTCCGGCGAGGACGCGGCCACGTTGCCGCTACTCTCGGTGGGTGGCGCCGGAGTGGTCGGCACGTCGACCCATCTCACGGGCGCCGGCACGAAGGAGCTGATTCAGGCGTACGAGCGAGGCGATGTGGTCGAGGCGCTGCGCCGCCACAGGGAGCTGCTTCCCCTGTACACAGGAATCTTCCGCAGCCAGGGCACGATCCTGGTGAAGGCGGCGATGAACATTCTCGGCCTTCCGGGCGGGCCGGTGCGCCCGCCGCTGGTCGACGCGACGACAGAGGAGATCGAACAGTTGCGACGTGACTGCCGAGACGCAGGCATCGACATATGAGTCAAGGGCATCCGGACCTGGCGCCGCCGCCACCGCTGCCGGCGGGCGGGTTGCGAGTCACCCCGCTGGGCGGGCTCGGCGCGATCGGCCGGAACATGACCGTCTTCGAGTACGACGGCCGGCTGCTGATCGTCGACTGCGGCGTGCTGTTCCCAGACGTGGACCAGCCCGGAGTGGACCTGATCCTGCCGGACTTCGCCCCGATCGCGGACCGGCTCGACGACATCGAGGCCCTGGTCCTCACCCACGGACACGAGGACCACATCGGCGCGGTGCCGTACCTGCTGGAGATGAAGTCCGACATTCCGGTGGTGGGCTCGCAGTTCACGCTGGCGTTGGTGGAGGCGAAGCTCGCCGAGCGGCGGATCCAGCCGTACACCCTGACGGTGCGGGAGGGGCAGACCGAGCGGCTCGGCGTCTTCGAGTGCGAGTTCTTCGCGGTGAACCACTCGATCCCGGACGCGCTCGCGTTGGCGATCCGCACCGGAGCCGGCACGGTGCTGCACACCGGTGACTTCAAGATGGACCAGTTGCCGCTGGACGGCAGGGTGACCGACCTGGGCGGGTTCGCCCGACTCGGCGCCGACGGCGTGGACCTGATGCTGTCGGACTCCACGAACGCCGAGGTGCCGGGTTTCGTCACCTCCGAGCGGGAGATCTTCCCGGTGCTGGACGAGCTCTTCCGCACCGCCAAGGGCCGGATCATCGTGGCGTCGTTCGCCTCGCACGTGCACAGGGTGCAGCAGGTGATGGACGCGGCCGCGGCGCACGCCCGCAAGGTCGCGCTGGTGGGGCGCTCGATGGTGCGGAACATGGGGATCGCGCGGGACCTCGGGATCCTGCGGATCCCGGGCGGCCTGGTGGCGAGCATGGACGAGGCCGCCGAGCTGCCCGCGGACGAGATCGTCTTCATGTCCACCGGTTCGCAGGGCGAGCCGATGAGCGCGCTGGGCCGGATGGCCACCGGCGACCACCGGCACATCAAGGTGCAGCCCGGTGACACGGTGGTGCTCGCCTCGTCCCTGGTGCCGGGCAACGAGACCGCGGTCTACCGGGTGATCAACGGCCTGTCCCGAGCCGGCGCGATCGTGATCCACAAGGACGTCGCCAAGGTGCACGTCTCCGGCCACGCCCCGGCCGGTGAGCTGCTGTACGTGCTCAACCTGGTCAAGCCGCGCAACTTCATCCCGGTGCACGGCGAGTGGCGGCACCTGCGGGCGCACGCCCGGCTCGCGGTGAACACCGGCGTGCCGGCCGACAACGTGGTGATCGCCGAGGACGGCGACGTCATCGACCTGGTCAACGGCCGCGCGCGTCAGGTGGGGCACGTGAAATCCCGGTACGTGTACGTCGACGGGCTCGCCGTCGGGGACGTGGGCGAGACCCTGCTGACCGAGCGGAAGATCCTCGGCGACGGCGGCTTCATCGCCACCACCGTGGTGGTGGACTCGGTCACCGGCAAGGTGGTCGGCGGGCCGACCGTGTCGGCGAAGGGCTTCAGCGAGGATCCCTCGGTCTTCAACGCGGTGCTTCCGTTGATCACCGACGCGCTGGACCGGGCGGCGGAGGAGGGGATCTCCGATCCGCACCAGCTGCAGCAGGTGGTGCGGCGCACAGTCGGCCGTTGGGTGAACGAGGCGTACCGGCGCCGACCCATGATCGTCCCGACCGTCGTCGAGGTGTGACGGCGACCGTCTGGGCTGCCGGCGGCGCTAGCGTGGAGGCGTGGGATACCGGCTGCTTGCCGACGCCGTGATGATGCTGCACTTCGGCTTCATCGCGTACGTGGTGCTCGGTGGCTTCCTGGCGTGGCGGTGGGCCTGGCTGCTCGCGCCGCACCTGGTCGCTGTCGGGTGGGGCGCCCTGACCGTGGCTTTCCCGGTGACCGTGATCTGCCCGCTGACCGCGTGGGAGGACGGCGCGCGCCGGGCCGCCGGGCAGGCGGGTCTGCCGGCGAGCGGGTTCATCGACCACTACATCGAGAACGT
>WHSM01000019.1 GCA_009380105.1 Micromonosporaceae bacterium | reverse complement strand
CGTCGGCGCGGTCTGGTAGGACTTGGCCGTGGCGAACAGACCCGCGGTGCGGCGGCGTAGGAGCGCGGAGCGGACTCCCGCGGACGAGTTCCCGGTCGCCCGCGTGGCGGTGGACGTGCCGCTACCGCATCTGGACCGGCCGTTCGACTACCTGGTGCCCGCCGAGCACGCCGACGCGGCGCAGCCCGGAGTCCGGGCGCGGGTGCGCTTCGCGGGTCAGCTTGTGGACGGGTTCGTGCTGGAGCGCGTCGGGTCCAGCGATCACGCCGGGCGGCTGGCGTACCTGGAGCGCGTGACCTCCTCCGAGCGGGTGCTCACGCCAGAGACGCTGCGTCTGGCGCGCGCGGTGGCCGACCGCTACGCCGGCACGCTCGCCGACGTGCTCCGCCTGGCCGTGCCGCCACGCCACGCCAAAGCCGAGTCCGAGCCGGCCCAGGCCACGTCGCCGGGCGGACGGGCGGCTGACGTCCCGGGCGCCGCGTGGTCGGACTACGTCGCAGGGCCGGCTTATCTCGCGGCCCTGCGCGAGGGCCGCGCGCCTCGCGCGGTCGCCGCGCTGCTGCCAGGTGAGGACTGGCCGGCCCGGCTCGCGGAGGCGGCGGCCGCGGCGCTCGCCGGCGGCCGGGGGGCGGTGCTCGTGGTCCCGGACGCACGCGACCTGGATCGCCTGGAGTCGGCGATCGCGACGACGGCGCCCGGCCGTTGTGTCGCATTGTCGGCGGCGCTCGGGCCGGCCGAGCGCTATCGCCGTTTCGTGCGAGCCGGGCGGGCCGCGCGCGCGGAGGAGCCGCTCGCGCTGATCGGAACCCGGGCGGCCATGTTCGCCCCGGTGGCGCGACTCGGCCTGGCGGGCATCTGGGACGACGGCGACGACCTGCACGCGGAGCCTCGCGCGCCGTACCCGCACGCCAGGGAAGTCCTGCTCACCCGGGCGCAGCTCGCGGGCGCTGGAGCGCTGGTGGCGGGGCACTCGCGCACCGCCGAGGCGCAGTTGCTGCTCGCGGCGGGCTGGGCCCGCGAGATCGCGGCGGACCGCCGGACGGTCCGGGCGCGCGCCCCGCGGGTGACTCCGATCGGCGACGACGCGCAACTGGCCCGCGACCCGGCCGCGGCGCAGGCGCGGCTGCCGAGCGTGGCGTGGCGCGCCGCGCGGGACGCGCTCGCGGCGGGCGCTCCGGTGCTGGTGCAGGTGCCGCGGCGCGGCTACCTACCCTCGGTGCACTGCGCCGACTGCCGCCAGCCAGCGCGCTGCTCGTCGTGCTCCGGCCCGCTGGCACTCGCCGGCGCCAGTTCCGCCGCGGCGTGTCGCTGGTGTGGCCACGTCGCGGTCGACTTCGCCTGCGCGCGGTGCGGGCAGCGGCGGCTGCGCGCCTCGGTGGTCGGGGCCCGGCGCACCGCCGAAGAGTTGGGACGCGCGTTCCCCGGGACGCCCGTGCGCACGTCCGGCCGGGACGGGGTGCTGGCGGCCGTGCCGCCGGAGGCGGCCCTCGTGATCGCCACCCCGGGGGCCGAGCCGCTCGCCGCCGGCGGGTACGGCGCGGCGCTGCTGCTCGACACCTGGGCCCTGCTGACCCGCACCGACCTGCGCGCGGGCGAGGAGGCGCTGCGGCGCTGGCTCGCCGTCGCGTGCCTGGTGCGTCCGGCGAGCGACGGCGGACATGTGGTGGTGGTCGCGGACGGCGGGCTGGCGCCGGTCCAGGCGCTGTTGCGCTTCGACCCCGCGTGGCACGCGGAGCGGGAGTTGGCGGAGCGCAGCTCGCTGGGATTTCCGCCAGCCGTGCGCATGGCGAGCCTGACCGGCGCCCCGGACGCCGTCGGTGAGCTGTTGTCGGTCGCGGAGCTGCCCGACGGCGCCGACGTGCTGGGCCCGGTCCCGCTTCCGGGCCGTGACGACGGCGAAGAGTCGCTGGAACGGGCGCTGGTGCGGGTGCGGCGAGGAGCCGGCCCGGCCCTCGCCGCCGCCCTGCACGCGGCCTCCGGAGTGCGCAGCGCGCGCAAGGCGCGAACGCCCGCACGGGTTCAGATCGACCCTCTCGACCTGCTTTAGGAGTGTGCTGAACAACCCGCTGACCGGAGCGGATCGTACGGTCAGGCGATTCGTACACTGGAGATCGACGCGTCGGCCGGCCAGCCGCCCGATCCCGCCAAGCCGATCCAGCCGCCGAGGAGACACGTGACCGTCCTGCCGATACGCCTGTTCGGTGATCCTGTGCTCCGCACCCCCGCCGACCCCGTGGCGGACTTCGACAAGGAGCTTCGCAAGCTGGTCAAGGACCTCACCGACTCGATGCTCGACCAGGGTGGCGCCGGTCTGGCGGCCCCTCAGCTCGGCATCGGGCTGCGGGTCTTCGCCTTTGACGTCGACGGCGTGGTGGGACATCTGGTGAACCCGGATCTGAGCTTCCCGGACGAAGAGGAGCAGGACGGCCCCGAGGGCTGCCTGTCGATCCCCGGCCTGTACTTCGACTGCAAACGGAGGATGAACGTGGTGGCGAAGGGCTTCAACATGCACGGCGACCCGGTGCAGCTGATTGGCGCCGGCATGATGGCCCGCTGCGTGCAGCATGAGACCGACCACCTGGACGGTGTGCTGTTCCTGGACCGCCTGGACCGGGAGACGCGCAAGCAGGCGATGCGCGAGATCCGGGCCGCCGACTGGTACGCCGGGACGATGCCGCGGATCAAGACGAGCCCGCACGCGGCGCCTGGTCCGTTCGGCTGACGGGCGGCGTGATGCGACTCGTCTTCGCGGGCACCCCGGACGTGGCGGTTCCGTCCCTGGGGCTGATCGCCGGCTCATCGCATGAGCTGCTCGCCGTGCTGACCCGGCCGGATGCGCCGGCTGGGCGGGGCCGGCGCGTGGCCCGCTCGCCTGTGGCGGCATGGGCCGACGAGCACGATGTGCCGGTGCTCGCCCCCAAAAAGCCGCGGGAGCCGGAGTTCCTGGAGCGGCTCGCCGAGCTCGCCCCGGACTGCGTCCCGGTGGTGGCCTACGGCGCGCTGGTGCCGCCCGCCGCGCTCGCCACTCCGACCCACGGCTGGATCAACCTGCACTTCTCGCTGCTGCCGGCCTGGCGCGGCGCCGCACCGGTGCAGCACGCGCTGCTGCACGGCGACGAGGTGACCGGCGGGTGCGTGTTCCAACTGGAGGAAGGGCTCGACACCGGCCCGATCTTCGGCTCTCTGACCGACCCGATCGGTCCCAGGGACACGGCAGGTGACCTGCTCGCGCGGCTCGCGGACTCCGGAGCCCGGCTGCTGCTCGACGTGCTCGACGGCATCGAGCGCGGCGAGGCGCAGGCCGTGCCACAGCCGGCCGAGGGCGTCAGCATGGCTCCGAAGGTCACTGTCGCTGACGCTGAGATCCGTTGGCAGGAGCCCGCGTTCGCGGTGGACCGGAGGGTGCGGGCGTGCACGCCGGCGCCGGGCGCGTGGAGCGGGTTCCGGGGCGACCGGGTGCGGCTCGGGCCGGTGACCCCGGTTGACGACCGTCACGGCCTGGGTCCGGGTGAGGTGCTGGCGCTGCGCGGCCAGGTGCTCGTCGGCACGGCCACCACGCCGGTCTTGTTGGGCGAGGTCCAGCCGGCCGGCAAGAAACGCATGCCCGCTGACGCCTGGCTCCGCGGAGCGCGGGTCGAGCCAGGGGAGCGCCTCGGCGCGGAGCGGGCCACGTGACGAGCGGGCGTCGCCCTCGCCGACCGGGGCGGGGCGGACGCGCTCCGGCCCGCCGCGGAGCCGGCCGGGCCAGCGACCCACCGCACGGGCCCCGCGACGGCGCGGACCCGGCGCGTCGAGCGGCCTATGACGTGCTGCGGGCCGTGGCCGACCGGGACGCGTACGCCAACCTGACCCTGCCCCGGCTGCTGACCCAACGGCAGATCACCGGACGGGACGCCGCGTTCGCCACCGAACTCTGCTATGGCGCGCTTCGCGGTCAGGGCACCCTGGACGTGATCCTCGCCGAGTCCAGCAGCAGGTCGCTGGAGCGGGTCGACCCACCGGTCCGGGACGCGCTGCGACTCGGCGCGTACCAGCTGCTCTGCACGAGGGTGCCGCCGCACGCGGCGGTGAGCACAGCGGTCGCGCTGGCCCGGTCGGAGCGAGGAGCCGGCGCCGCGGGCTTCGTCAACGCGGTGCTGCGCCGGGTGGCCGAGCGCGATCTCGACGCCTGGGTCGCCGCCCTGGCCCCGCCGGACGAGCTGGGCAGGCTGGCGCTGGCGCACGCGCACCCCGTCTGGATCGCGGCCGCGATCTCCGAGGCGCTCGACGGCGATCTGACCGAGACCGCCCGCGCCCTGGCGGCGAACAACGAGCGGCCCGCGGTGCACCTGGTCGCGCTGCCGGGGCGGATCGACCGGGACCAGTTGGTCGCGGAGACCGACGGCGAGCCGGGTTCGCTCTCGCCGTGCGCGGTGCGCCTGCCCGGCGGCGCGCCCGGAGACCTGCCGGCGGTGGCCGGCCACCGGGCGGCGGTGCAGGACGAGGGCAGCCAGCTGGTGGCGCTCGCGGTCGCGAACGCCCGGCTCGACGGAGCCGACAGCCGCTGGCTCGATCTGTGCGCCGGCCCCGGCGGCAAGGCGGCGTTGCTGGGCGCAGTGGCGCGGCAGCGGGGCGCGGGCGTCGTCGCCGTGGAGGTCTCGGCGCACCGCGCGCGCCTGGTCCGGTCCAGCGTTGACGATTTGCCGGTACGGGTGATCCAGGCGGACGGGCGCGACGTCGGCCGCCACGCGGACCTGCCGGAGGGTCGGTTCGACCGGGTGCTGGTCGACGCGCCGTGCACCGGCCTCGGAGCGTTGCGACGGCGCCCGGAGGCGCGGTGGCGGCGTGCCGAAGCAGATCTCGCGGGCTTGACGGCGTTGCAGCGGGAGTTGCTGACGGCGGGCCTCCGGGCGGTGCGTCCCGGGGGAGTGCTGGGGTACGTGACCTGCTCGCCGCACCGCGACGAGACCTCGGCGGTCGTCGAGTGGGCGCGTCGCGAGCAGGCCGACCGGATCGAGTTGCTGGACGCGCGACCTCTGCTGGCCCCGGCCGCCGGGCTGGGCGACGGGCCGACCGCGCAGTTGTGGCCGCACCGCCACGGCGCCGACGCGATGTTCCTCGCGTTGATCCGGCGCTCTGGTTGAGGTTCTGGCGCCCGCCGGCCGGGCCCGGTTGCGGTTGGCGTGACACCCGTTGCGATAACAGACGCGTAACGTGGTTCGGCTCTGCTGCATTGTCACGGCACGGACACGATGTCCCTCCCTCGCATGCATGGTCACCATTCGTAGTTGTCCGAGTGGCAACATGGCCGAAGCAGGGCGGATTCTCCGGAACGACGCCGATGTCGTCCGAGAATCATGGCATTTGGTGACGTGGGGCAGGCGTGGCGAAGCAACGCGGCGTGACGGCCCCGGCGCGGTCTGCCACGCCGGTGGCGCGAATGAGATCCCCGGAGCGGCGTACGCGCCGTTCATCCGGCGACTGCGTGCGGGATCTTTGCTCGCGACACGCCTGGCTCGAGCCCCGCGAGTGTCGGTTGAGCGAACTGGGGCACGGCCCCTAGGTTTAGAACCGCTAGATCGACATCAACTGGACAATGACGGGCCTAAGGAGCGATCAACCATGGTGAGCAGCGGATCGACGAGGCGAGAGGTCCTCAGACGCGGTCTGGCGTTGGGGGCAGTGGCCATCGGCGGGCCAACAGTGCTGGGGGCGTGCGGCGTCGACAGTGGTGGCTCGAAGAAGGAGGGCGTCGGCCAGGCGGCGGTCACCTACAAGGCGGCGAAGAAGAGCAAGAACATCAAGGTCGGCTTCGCCAACGAGGCGCCCTGGGCGTTCCTCGACGAGGAGGGCGAGCTGACCGGGTACGCGCCGACGGTCGCCCGCGCGGTGCTGAAGAAGCTCGGCATTGAAGAGGTCGAAGGCGTGGTGACGGACTTCGACGGTCTGATCGACGGGGTCAGGGCGAAGAACTACGCGATGGTCGCGGCGGGGATGTTCATCAACCCCGATCGGTGCGAGGGCTCCGACTTCGCGATGCCGGACTACAAGGTCGGCTCGGCGTTCATGGTGCCTGAGGGCAACCCGAAGAACGTCACCCGGTTCGAAGACATCGCCAAGCAGAAGGTCAAGATCGCGACGCTCGGCGGAGCGGTGGAGAACGGGTACGCCGAGAAGGCCGGTGTGCCGAAGAACCTGATCGAGCCCATGGCGAAGCAGGACGACATCCTGCGGGCGGTCCAGAACGAGGACGTGTACGCCGCCGCCATCCTGGACGTGACGGCAGCGTGGCTGGTCAAGGAGAACCCCGACGCCAAGCTGGAGGTCACCGAGTCGTTCAACTTCACCGAGGGCAAGCCGGACGTCGGGACGTTCAACTTCCGCAAGGGCGACACTGAGTTCATCAACGACTTCAACCGGGAGCTCAAGGCGCTGCACGAGAGCGGCGAGTGGGTGAAGCTGGTCGAGCCGTACGGACTCACGGAGGCCAACGACACGAAGGGCGAGTTGACCGCCGAAGAGTACTGCGAAGCGTGACGGCGTAGGCAGGACAACGCCGTGTTCGACAATTTCGACATATACCTCGATCGGATCCTGCTGGGGCTTCCGGCGACGTTGTGGGCGGTGTTTGGCGGCATCGGGCTGACGATCGTGTTGTCCTTTGCCGCCGGCATCGGCCTGCTCTCGCCGCGCCGCTGGGTCCGAATTCCGGTGCGGGTCTACGTGGAGGGCTTCCGCGGCTCATCCGAGATCGTGCAGCTGTTCTTCTTCGCTGTCGCGCTCAGCATTTTTCTCGGCATCCCGCTGGCCGCCACCCCGCTCAATGCGCTGATGATCGGAATCATGGTGCTGGGGCTCAACCACGGCTCGTACGGCGCCGAGATCGTCCGAGGGGCGGTTCAGTCGGTTCCCAGGGCCCAGCACGAGGGGGCCGTGGCGCTGAACTTCTCGCCGGCACAGCGGATGTGGCGGGTGCTCCTGCCGCAGGCGGTGGTCGAGATGCTGCCGTCGCTCAACAATCTCTTCATCCAGTTGGTGAAGGGCTCGGCGTTGCTGAGCCTGATCGCGGTCCCCGAGATGACGAAGAAGGCCGACGAACTCCGGGCAATTCCGGCCTTCGCCCAAGATCTCTGGATGATCTACCTGACGTTGCTCGTGTTCTACTTCGTCATCTCCGTCGGCATCACCTGGATCATGCGGCTGCTGGAGACGCTGGCCGCGGCCAGGGTGGGGCGTCCCATCCCGAGCCGTGAGAAGGCGCTTGCGAGAGGAGGGGCCGCCTGATGGAGATCTGGCGCTGGGATCGCTTCTTCGAGGTCTGGCCCTACATCGGGGAAGGTCTCGTCACGACGATCACCTACACGCTGCTGGGCTCGGTGGTCGCCTACGTCCTCGGTCTGATCTTCGCGGTGGTCCGGCAACTCCGGATTCCCGTGGTGGACCAGATCCTGTGGGGGTTCATCGAGTTCGTCCGCAGCACCCCATTGCTGGTGCAGGTCTTCTTTCTGTTTCATGTCCTGCGTCCCGAGTTGCTCTCGGGAACCGGCGTTGATCTGTCCACACAGCGGCTGATCGTCGGGACGGCGGCGGTCGGGATCCACTACGCCTGCTACACCTCCGAGGTCTATCGCGCCGGCATCGAGGCGGTGCCCAGGGGGCAGTGGGAGGCCGCGACGGCATTGAGCATCCCGGGCATGCGGGTATGGACGGGGATCATCCTGCCGCAGGCGGTGCCGCGGGTGTTGCCGGCCCTGGGCAACTACACCATCGCGATGTTCAAGGAAGTGCCGTTGCTGTTCACCATCGGCGTGCTGGACATCGTCTTCTACGTCAAGACGGTGTTCGCGTCCGATGTCGGGGGCGCCGGTCCCGAGGCGTGGTTCGCCGCAGGGTTGACGTTCTTGGCTCTGAGTTATCCCTGCTCACTGCTGGTTCGAAGGTTGGAGCGTCGTGTCGGAACAGTCTGAAACCACTGATGTCATGATCCGCTTCGACAATGTGGTCAAGCGGTTCGGCGACCTCACTGTGCTGGAGGATCTGAACTTCTCGGTCACACCAGGGGAGTTCGTGTGCCTCATCGGTCCGTCAGGGTCGGGAAAGACGACGATCCTGCGGCTGCTGATGACTCTGGAGAAGGTCACGGAAGGGACCATCTACGTCGAGGGGCGACCCCTCAGCCACATGGACCGGAACGGCTCGCTGACGCCGGCCGACGAGAAGTACCTGCGTGAAGCGCGCAAGACCATCGGCATGGTGTTCCAGCAGTTCAACCTGTTCCCGAACATGAACGTGCTGCGCAACGTCACGGAGGGCCCGATCCGCAGCCTCGGCAAATCCAGGGACGAGGCGGAGCAGAAGGCCAAGGAGCTGCTCGAGCTCGTCGGGCTCAGCGACAAGTTGACCGCCAAGCCGGGGCAGCTCTCCGGCGGCCAGCAACAGCGGGTCGCCATTGCGAGGGCGTTGGCGATGGAGCCCAGGGGGATGCTGCTCGACGAGGTCACCTCAGCGCTCGACCCGGAGCTGGTGACCGGCGTGCTGCATCTGCTCAAGGACATCGCTGACTCAACGGACATCACCTTCCTGTGTGTGACCCATGAGATGCAGTTCGCCCGCGACGTCTCGGACCGGGTGATGATGTTCGACTCCGGCCGCGTCCTCGAGGACGCGGCACCGGAGAAGCTGTTCACCGATCCTGACCACGAGCGCACGCGGGGGTTCCTGCACGCCGTGCTGGACCGGGCGTAGGGCGACGTGTCGAGGTCGTGTGGACAGGCGTGTCCTGTCCACACGACCTCGGCGTGACCGCCGGGCGCGCGGCTCGCCGGGGTTCGTAGACTGGCCGGCATGAGCACCCCACGAAAGCGCTCGCTGCGCTCACGCTTCCGCGGGGACCCCGCATGACCGGCTCCGACATGATCATCGCGCCCAGCATGCTCGCCGCCGACTTCGCGCGGCTCGCCGAGGAGGCGCAGGCGGTGCGGGGCGCCGCCGACTGGTTGCACCTCGACATGATGGACAACCACTTCGTCCCGAACCTGACCGTCGGCCTGCCGGTGGTGCAGAGCCTGCGCGCGGCGACGTCGATTCCGCTCGACTGCCACTTGATGATCGAGGACCCGGCCCGCTGGGCTCCCGGCTACGCCGAGGCGGGGGCGTACAACGTCTCGATCCACGCCGAGGCGACCGACGACCCGGCAGCCGTGGCGCGGGACGTCAAGGCGGCCGGCGCCTTGGCGGGCCTGGCGATCGACCGGGACACCCCGCTCGACCCGTACCTGGAGATCCTGCCGGAGTTCGACCTGCTGCTGATCATGACGATCAAGGCGGGCTTCGGCGGCCAGAAGTTCCTTCCGGAGTTGCTGGAGAAGGTGCGCCAGGCCCGTCGCTCGGCAGCGTCCGGTCACCTTGATCTGCGGATCGAGGTGGACGGCGGGATCAGCGCGGACACCATCGAGGCCGCGGCCGAGGCCGGGGCGGACGCGTTCGTGGCCGGCACTGCTGTGTACGGCGCCGACGACCCCGCCGCCGCCGTGCGCAACCTGCGCAAGATCGCCGAGTCGGCTCGATCATGAGATGGCGGCGGCGTGTGAACTGCGTCGCGGGGCTGTCCGCGTCGTAACGCGTCGTGGCACACTTCCACTAGACCCACCACGCGCTGGCGGGATTCGGTGAAATTCCGAACCGGCGGTGAGCAGCCCACACAGGCTGCGCAGCCCGCGACCCGGCTATCGCCAATAGCCGGTGGATCCGGTGAGCGAGGAGCACCTCGCGACTCCGGAGCCGACGGTCAAAGTCCGGATGGGAGACAGCGCGCGGGGCTCGGCCGCTGTCTGCGCGCCCGAGTGTCAACGGGTTCGCGCGCCGCGTGCGCGCGTCCCCGCTCCCGTGTCTTCTCCCGCCCTGCCGGCGCGACGGCAGCCTGCAGGGAGGGATGACGAGTGTTCACCGGCATTGTCGAGGAGCTCGGCGAGGTCGTCGGCCGTGACATGTCGCCGACCGGCGCCATTCTCGCTGTCAGAGGTCCACGCGTCGTCTCCGACGCGCGTGACGGCGACTCGATCGCCGTCAACGGTGTGTGCCTCACGGTCCGGGCGGCGCGTGCCACGGCAGACTGGGCGCCGCTCGCCGACCCGCCGCCCGTCCCGGACCTGCCCCCTGGCAGCTTCGTCGCGGACGTCATGCGCGAGACCTTGGACCGCACCGCTCTCGGTGAGCTCGCCGTCGGCGACCCCGTGAATCTGGAGCGCGCCGCGACGTTGGGGACCCGGCTCGGCGGCCACCTGGTGCAGGGTCACGTGGACGGCGTCGGCGTCGTCATCGAGCGCGCCAGCGGCGAGCGCGACGACCTGACGGTGAGCATGCCCCGGCCCCTGCTGCGCTACCTGGTGGCGAAGGGCTCGATCACGGTCGACGGCGTCTCACTCACAGTCGTGGAGGTGGGCGAGCCCGCGGCCGACGACGCCCCCGACGCCGCCGGCTGGTTCAGCGTCAGCCTGATTCCCACAACTTTGGCCGCGACCACGCTCGGGACGCGTGTGGCGGGCGACCGGGTCAATCTCGAAGTCGACGTGATCGCCAAGTACGTGGAGCGGCTCGTCGGACACAGCGAAAGGGAGGTGCGGGCATGACTGTCACGCCACTGACGACCGCGGCCGAGATCAGGTTCGGCACGGTCGAGCAGGCGATCGCCGACGTCGCGGCCGGCAAGCCGGTCGTGGTGGTCGATGACGAGGACCGCGAGAACGAAGGCGACCTGATCTTCGCGGCTGAGAAGGCGACTCCTGAGCTGCTGGCGTTCATGATCCGCCACACCTCCGGCTACGTCTGCGTTCCGCTCACCGGCGAGGACTGCGAGCGCCTCGAACTGCCGCCGATGTACCACACGAACCAGGACAAGCGCGGCACCGCGTACACCGTCACAGTGGACGCCAGAGAAGGCGTCAGCACCGGGATCTCAGCCGCCGACCGCACGCGGACGATCCGCCTGCTCGGCGACGCCGACACCGTGGCGGCCGACCTGGCGCGACCGGGTCACGTGGTGCCGCTGCGGGCCAAGGACGGCGGGGTGCTGCGCCGGCCCGGACACACCGAGGCGGCGGTGGATCTGGCCCGGATGGCGGGCCTGCGTCCGGCCGGCGTGCTGTGCGAGCTGGTCAACGACGACGGCACGATGCAGCGGCTGCCGGACCTGGCGACGTTCGCCGCGGAGCATGGCCTGACGCTGATCAGCATCGCGGACATGATCGCGTACCGGCGGCGGATCGAGAAGCAGGTGGAGCGGGCCGCCGAGGCGCGGATCCCGACCCGGCACGGCTCGTTCCGGGCGGTCGGCTACCGCTCCAGTGTGGACTCGCGGGAGCACATCGCGCTGGTGTACGGCGACCTGGGCGACGGCGAGGACGTGCTGGTGCGGGTGCACTCGGAGTGCCTGACCGGCGACGTGTTCGGCTCGCTGCGCTGCGACTGCGGTCCGCAGCTGCAGGCCGCGCTGGCCGCGGTGGCGGAGGAGGGCCGCGGCGTGGTGCTCTACGTGCGCGGCCATGAGGGCCGGGGGATCGGGCTGCTGCACAAGCTGCAGGCGTACCAACTTCAGGACAGCGGCCGGGACACGGTCGAGGCGAACCTGGAACTGGGCCTGCCGGCGGACGGCCGCGATTACGGCACCGGGGCGCAGATCCTCGCCGATGTCGGGGTGCGCACGATGCGCCTGCTCACCAACAACCCCGCGAAACGGCAGGGCCTGGAGGGTTACGGCCTCACGGTGCTGGGCCGGGTCGAGCTGCCGATCCGGCCGACCGCCGAGAATCTGACCTACCTGCGCACCAAACGCGACCGGATGGGGCACCTCCTCGACGGCCTGCCGGAGAGCCTGGCGGAAGGGAACGGCTGATGGCCGGTCACGGCGCTCCCGAGCTGGAGCCGGTCCCGGCGGACGGTCTGCTGCTCGGCGTGGTCTCGACGCGGTGGCACAGCGAGCTGGTGGAGCAGATGGCCGAGCGGGCCGTCGCCGCCGCGAAGGCGTGCGGCGTCACCGAGGTGCTCACCGCGCAGGTCGCCGGGTCCGTGGAGCTGCCGGTGGCGGCGCAGGCGTTGGCGCGGCGCTGCGACGCGGTGGTGGCGCTCGGTGTGGTGATCCGCGGCGAGACCGCTCACTTCGAGTACGTGTGCCAAGCGGTCACTGAAGGGCTGACACGGCTGTCGCTGGACGAGTCGACCCCGGTCGCGCACGGCGTGCTGACCGTGGACACCGAGCAGCAGGCGCGGGACCGGGCCGGCTTCCCCGACTCCAGCGAGGACAAGGGATGGCAGGCGACGGTGGCGGCGTTGGACGCGGCCTTGACGATCCGGGCGATCGGGAAGTATCCCACAACAGCGGGCGACTGACTGCTTTGGTGCTTGCCGGCTGTTCGTACCATCGCGGCGGCTCGCACTCTCTTTCATTCACCCGGGGGTATCACATGCACAGCCGAGTCCCTAGGACTGTCCTGGCCGGCCTCCTCGCCGGCCTGGTCGGTCTGGCGCTCGCCGGCTGCGGCCAGGACAAGGCCAAGCTCTCCGACAACAAGCCGACGCCCACGTCCTGCGCCTCGACTGCGCCCAGCGCGGACCAGGAGCCATCCGAGAGCCCGCAGCAGCCTGGCGGCGACACCGGGCAGCCGGGGCAGTCTCCGACGCGCGGCGGCCAGATGCCGACCCTGCCCGGCGGCGGCGGCGGAGGTGGCGGCGCCGCGCCGAGCACGTCGCCGACTCCGCCCGGCGCCTCCGGGGAGCCGTCGGCCGGCCCCGAGCCGTCCGAGGGCTGCGCGGATGAGTCCGCGCAGCCCTCGGAGCAGCCCAGCTCACCGGCTCAGGGTGGCGACAGCACCGGGCCGGGGCAGCCGCCGTCCGGCGGCGGTCAGATGCCGACCCTGCCCGGCGGCGACGGCAACTGACCCGCAGGCTCATCCGGCAGGGCGCGGCAGCACGCCGCGCCCGTGCCGGGTTCCGTGGCGCGGATCCCCTCATGCCGGGGCGGCGCGCGCTCGCCGTCGGGTGCTGCGACAATCACCTGTCGTGAAGACCTTTGAGCAGCTGTACGCCGAGCTGTCGGCCAAGGCCGCGGCGGGCGCCCCGGAGTCGGGCACCGTCGCGGCGCTCGAAGCCGGTGTGCATTCCATCGGCAAGAAGCTGGTGGAGGAGGCGGCCGAGGCGTGGATGGCCGCCGAGCACGAAGGCGCCGAGCGCGCCGCCGAGGAGATCTCCCAGCTGCTCTACCACGCGCAGGTCCTGATGCTCGCTGCCGGACTGGAACTGGAGGACGTGTACCGACATCTGTAGCGCCCGCTGAGCGCGGGCGCCGGTCACGTCCATCGCCATCCATCTCACCAAGGAGAGCGCGCATGCTGCGCATCGCTGTGCCCAACAAGGGCTCGTTGTCCGGCTCGGCCGTCCAGATGCTCCGGGAGGCCGGGTACGCCCAACGCACCAACGACCGGGAGCTCGCCTGCCAGGACACCGGCGCGAGCGTCGAGTTCCTCTACCTGCGGCCTCGGGACATCGCCACGTACGTGGGCTCCGGCGACCTCGACATCGGCATCACCGGTCGCGACCTGTTGATCGACTCGGGCGCCGCGGCCGAGGAGATGCTGACGCTCGGCTTCGCCGGCTCCACCTTCCGGTTCGCGGCCCGGCCCGGGACCATCTCGACGCTGTCCGACCTGGAAGGCAGGCGGATCGCCACCTCGTACGCCGGGCTGGTGCACCGCCACCTCGCCGAGCGCGACGTGTCCGCGCACGTGATCCGGCTCGACGGCGCCGTGGAGAACGCGGTGCGACTCGGCCTCGCCGATGTGATCGCCGACGTCGTGGAGACCGGCGCGACGCTGCGGCAGGCGGGCCTGGAGGTCGTCGGCGACCCGATCATGCGGTCGGAGGCGGTGCTGATCCGGCGCCTTGGCGCTCCGAGCAACGGCGCCGTGGCGCAACTGGCGCACCGCATCGAAGGCGTGCTGGTGGCCCGCCAGTACGTGATGGTGGCCTACGACGTGCCCGAGGACAAGTTCGAGCAGGCCGCCGCGTTGACCCCCGGCATGGAGTCGCCCACCGTGTCGCCCCTGGCCCGCACAGGGTGGCTCGCGGTGCAGGCGATGATCCTGCGCACCGAGCTGCACCGCGTGATGGACGAGCTGTACCAGGTCGGCGCCCGGGCGATCCTCGCCACGGACATCCACGCCTGCCGCCTCTAGCGCCCGAAGCGCCATCGGCGACACGCCATGATCCGCGGCGCATACGCTGAGGCGATGGGAGATCGGTTGTCGGCGCGGGAGCTGATCGACCTGGTGCTCGACGCCGGGTCGTACGACTCCTGGGACACGCCGCCGCGGCATCCGGTCGTGAGCCCCGAGTACCGGGCGGCGCTCGACGAGGCGCAGGAGCGCACAGGCGCCGACGAGTCAGTGCTCACCGGCTCCGGCGAGATCCGGGGCCGCCGCGTGGCCGTGGCGGTGTGCGAGTTCGGCTTCCTGGCCGGGTCCATCGGCGTGGCGGCTGCGGAGCGGCTGGTGGCGGCGGTGGAGCGGGCCACGGCGGAGCGGCTGCCGCTGCTGGCCGCGACGGCGTCCGGCGGCACCCGGATGCAGGAGGGCACTGTCGCGTTCCTCCAAATGGTGAAGATCTCGGCGGCGATCGCGACGCACAAGGCGACCGGTCTGCCGTACCTGGTCTATCTCCGGAATCCCACCACGGGCGGCGTGTTCGCCTCCTGGGGGTCGCTGGGCCACGTGACGGTGGCCGAGCCCGGCGCGCTGATCGGGTTCCTGGGTCCTCGGGTCTACCAGCACCTGCACGGCCAGCCGTTCCCGGAAGGGGTGCAGCGCGCGGAGAACCTGCGTCGACGCGGCATCGTCGACGCGGTGCTGCCACCGGAGGAGATCGCCGACATCGCCGACCGGGCGCTGCGGGTGCTCTGTGGGGCGCCGAGGCCCGGTGCCGCGACGGGCGCCGCAGGCGTCGGCGAGCTGCCGGTGGCCGAGGCCGTGTCCGACGTCCCGGCGTGGGAGTCGATCCTGCGTTCCCGGGCGCCGGAGCGGCCGGGGGTGCGGCGGCTGCTGAAGCTCGCCGCCGAAGACGTGGTGCCGCTGCACGGCGCCGGCGACGGCGAAGGCGATCCCGGGTTGCTGTTGGCGCTGGCCAGGTTCGGGGACTCGCCGTGCGTGCTGTTGGGTCAGGACCGGCGGGGCCAGGCAGCCGGGCCTGCGGAGCATGCGCGTGTCGGGTCTGCGGCGTCGAATGGGCCCGGAGGGCCCGCTGACCGGCTGCTGGGCCCGGCCGCGCTGCGGGAGGCGCGACGCGGCATGCGACTGGCCGCCGAGCTGCGGATCCCGCTCGTCACGGTGATCGACACGCCCGGCGTCGCCCTGAGCCCCGAGGCGGAGGAGGGCGGACTCGCGGGGCAGATCGCGCGGTGCCTGGCCGAGTTGACCATGCTCGACGCCCCGACGCTGTGCCTGCTGCTGGGCCAAGGCGCCGGGGGAGGGGCGTTGTCGCTGTTGCCGACCGACCGGGTGATCGCGGCCCAGCATGCGTGGCTGTCGCCGCTGCCGCCGGAAGGCGCCAGCGCGATCATGTATCGCAGCACGGACAAGGCGCCGGAGATGGCCGCCCAGCAGGGGGTGCGGTCGCTGGACCTGCGGCGGGACGGCATCGTCGATCGCATCATCCCGGAGCGCCCGGACGCGGCGGCAGAGCCGGAGACCTTCTGCGCCCGCGTCGGCGCGGCCCTGGAGTCGGAGCTGGCGTCGCTGGCGTCGCAGCCAGCGCCGGTGAGGCACGCCGCGCGGCTGGCCAGGTACCGGCGGATCGGCCGGATCCGGTGACCTCCCAACTGATCGCTAGACTCGCTTGTCGTGACGCAGACACCCGACGTGGTGCGGGCGCGGCCGCGCAGAGCGGCGGCCGTGTGCTGGATCGCGGCGATCGCCGTGGTGGTGGTGTTCAGCGTGGTGGCCACGGGTCTGCGCGGCGGCACCGAGGGTGGAGGCGTGTTCGGAGCGGCCGACCAGGTGGCGATGGTCGGCCTCGGGCTGCTCGGCGCGTTGGGGATCCTGTCGTTCACCCGCCCGCGGGCAGAGGCCGACAAGAACGGGATCCGGGTCCGGAACGTGGTCGGTTCGTACGACCTGCCGTGGGATGTCGTGCGCGCAGTGCGTTTCGGCAGAGGCGCTCCCTGGGCCAGCCTGGAGCTGGTCGACGACGACGTGGTGGCGGTGATGGCGATCCAGGCGGCCGACAAGGAGCACGCCGTGGAGGCGGTGCGCCAGGTGCGCCGGCTGCTCGCCGACCACCAGGGGTCGGTCGGCGCGGGGTAGGCCGGTGGCCGACGCCGCGCGGCAGCGTGTAATCTTCACGTTGACCTGTCACCCGTCCCGGGTGGCGACATCAAGCGGAGCCCCGCTCCCACCCGAGCCGCCTCGCGGCAGCCGGGTCCGAGAAGCGCCTGTGTGGCACAGGCGCGCACGCAGGCTATCTGCGTGATCGGTCGGGCGGGCCCTGGCGTACGCCAGGGCTCTTCTCATTGGGCCGGGTCTCATGGGGCTGGTTCCGCCGGGTCGGATAAATGACTCCGCTCACCGCGAGCGGACCGACAGCGACACGGCAGCTAACCGAGGAGGTCCCATCAGCGTCGAGGTTCGCATAAACGATCAGATTCGCGCGCGTGAGGTCCGACTGGTCGGGCCCGAGGGCGAGCAGGTCGGCATCGTGTCGATCGACCAGGCCCTCAAGCTCGCACAGGACGTGGACCTGGATCTGGTCGAGGTGGCGCCCACCGCGCGCCCGCCGGTGTGCAAGCTCATGGACTACGGCAAGTTCAAGTACGAGGCTGCGCTCAAGGCACGCGAGGCGAGGAAGAACCAGCAACAGACCGTCATCAAGGAGATGAAGCTCCGGCCGAAGATCGACCAGCACGACTACGAGACCAAGAAAGGTCACGTCGTGCGGTTCCTCAAGGGCGGGGACAAGGTCAAGGTGACGATCATGTTCCGAGGCCGCGAGCAGAGCCGGCCGGAGCTCGGGTTCCGACTGCTCAGCAAGCTCGCCGACGAGGTCGCCGAGCTGGGTTTCGTGGAATCCCGGCCGCGCCAGGACGGCCGAAACATGATCATGGTGCTCGCGCCGCACCGTAGCGCCAAAGCGGCTCGAGAAGCCACTCGAGAGGCCACCACCAGGAAAGCAGCGCCCGAAGACGCCGGGGCGCGCCAGGGCTGAAGAGCCCAGAGCTGAAGAGGAGACGCATCGCGATGCCGAAGATGAAGAGCCACAGCGGCATGGGCAAGCGGGTCAAGGTGACCGGCAAGGGCAAGCTCGTCCGGGAGCAGAGCAGCCGCCGGCACTACCTGGAGCACAAGCCCACCACCCGCACCCGTCGGCTGGCCGGCGTCGTCGAGTACGCCAAGGCCGACCTCAAGCGCGTGCGGAAGCTGCTGGGTCGCTGAGCGGCGACCGCCCACAAGCTGACGTGCCGGCACGCCGGCACGAATGAAATCTGGCTGCCCGGGTTCTCCGGCGGCCGTGACGAGGAGTAGAAACCGTGGCACGCGTGAAGCGGGCGGTCAACGCCCACAAGAAGCGCAGGACGATCCTGGAGGCGGCCAGCGGCTACCGCGGCCAGCGCTCGCGGCTGTACCGCAAGGCGAAGGAGCAGCTGCTCCACTCGCTCAACTACGCCTACCGTGACCGGCGGGCGCGCAAGGGCGACTTCCGCCGGCTCTGGATCACCCGCATCAACGCCGCGGCGCGGGCGAACGGCATGACGTACAACCGGTTCATCCAGGGACTGAAGCTGGCCGGTGTCGAGGTCGACCGCAAGGTGCTCGCCGAGCTGGCGGTGACCGACGAGAAGGCCTTCGCAGCGCTCGTCGAGGTCGCCAGGGCCTCGGTGCCCGCTGAGGGCGAAAGCGCCGCCTGACCCGCCGCGACGGGAAATTTCATGCGTCAGCCAGGACCCGGGGTGGTTCCGCGCACCGAGCGGACTCCCCGGGTCGTTGCTGCCAGGCAACTCCAGCGCCGTCGCCGCCGCCAGGCCGATCGCCGGTTCCTCGCCGAAGGCCCGCAGTCGGTACGCGAAGCGCTCGCCGCCGGCGACGCGCTGGAGGTCTTCGCCTCCGTGGACAGCGCCGCGCGGCACGAGGAGGTGCTGGCCATGGCGCAGGCCGGCGACGTGCCGGTCTCCTGGGTGACCGAGAAGGCGCTGGCCTCGCTGGCGGAGACGGTGACCCCGCGGGGCGTGGTGGCGGTGTGCGCGATGCGGGACGTCACGCTGTCCGCGGCGCTCGCGGACCGGCCGCGGCTGGCGGCGGTGCTGGCGGAGGTCTCCGACCCGGGCAACGCCGGCACGGTGCTGCGCACCGCCGACGCCGCTGGCGCCGGGACGGTGTGGTTCACCGAGGGCAGCGTGGACCCGTACAACGGAAAGTGCGTGCGGGCCTCGGCCGGGAGCGTGTTCCACGTGCGGATGGCGACCGGAGGCGACGTCCTCGCCGGGATGGCGCAACTGCGGGCCGCCGGCCTGCAGCTGCTCGCCGCCACGGGATCCGGCGAGACCGACCTGCACGAGTTCGCCGATCGCGGCGGGCTCGACGCGCCCACAGCGTGGCTGTTCGGAGCCGAGGCCCACGGCCTGTCCGACGAGGCGGCCCGGGCCGCGGACCACCGGGTGCGGGCGCCGATCTACGGCGGCGCCGAGAGCCTAAACCTGGCGGCGGCCGCAGCCGTCTGCCTGTACGCTTCTGCCAGAGCGCACCGCAAGGAGACCGCACCGTGACGCCGTACTCGCGAATGTTTATCCAGCCCGCCGATAAGCGGGCGCGGGCGATGTGCGCTCTGACGTTCTCTCGCTGATCGGTGGGCCGCGGCCGAGCCGCACGCCGTTCGAAGTGACAACCCTGTCGGACCCTTACACTGCGCAAGGTTGCGCGCTCAACCGGCCGCCCGCCGCGCACGGCGCGCCCGCCGGTTCCGTGAGGAAGCGAGAAGGATGACTTACCGCAACGATCCGTACGATCCGAAGCAGGCCGCGCTGTTGCGCCCGGACGCGCTCGCCGAGGCCGCGGCGGCCGCCGAGAAGGCCTTCGCCGAAGCGACGGATCTGGACCAGCTCGCCGCGATTCGGCACCGGCACCTCGGCGACCGCGCCCCGGTGTCACTGGCCCGCCGCGAGATCGGCTCGCTGCCGCCGGCCGCCCGCGCCGACGCCGGCCAGCGCGTCAACGCCGCCCGGTCGGCCATCCAGCACGCGTACGACGCCCGCCACGCCGCGCTCGTCGACGAGCGGGAGCGGCGCGTGCTCGCCGAAGAGGCGGTCGACGTGACGCTGCCGCACGACCGTCGGCCGCGCGGCGCCCGGCACCCGCTGACCACGCTGATGGAGCGGATCGGCGATCTCTTCGTCGGGATGGGGTACGAGATCGCCGAGGGCGCCGAGGCCGAGTTGGGTTGGTTCAACTTCGACGCGTTGAACTTCCAGCCCGACCACCCGGCGCGCACCATGATGGACACGTTCTACGTGGCGCCGGAGGAGTCGGATCTGGTGCTGCGCACCCACACCTCGCCGGTGCAGGCGCGGGTGATGTTGGAGCGCCAGCCGCCGATCTACGTCGTGTGCCCGGGCCGGGTGTACCGCACTGACGAGCTGGACGTGACCCACACTCCGGTGTTCCACCAGGTGGAGGGGCTCGTGGTGGACAAGGGCATCTCGATGTCCCATCTGAAAGGCACCCTCGATCACTTCGCGAAGGCGATGTTCGGCCCGGAGGCGAAGACCCGGCTGCGGCCGTCGTACTTCCCGTTCACCGAGCCGTCCGCGGAGCCGGACGTCTGGTGGCCGGACCACCCCGACGGCCCGCAGTGGATCGAGTGGGGCGGCTGCGGCATCGTCAACCCGCGCGTGCTGCGGGCCTGCGGCATCGACCCGGACGTCTACAGCGGGTTCGCGTTCGGCATGGGCATCGAGCGGACCCTGATGTTCCGGCACGGGATCACGGACATGCGGCACATGGTGGAAGGCGACGTGCGGTTCACCCGCGCCTTCGGGATGGAGGTCTGAGCGGATGCGAAGCCGACCAGAAGGCATGGAGGTCTGAGCGGATGCGAAGCCGACCAGAAGGCATGGAGGTCTGAGCGGATGCGAAGCCGACCAATAGGCATGGAGGTTTAGGTGCTGGTCCCTGTTTCGTGGCTGGCGGAGCACGTCGCGCTGCCGGAGGGCATCGCGGTCGACGAGCTCGACTCCGCGTTCGTGCGGATGGCGTTCGAGGTGGACGGCGTCGAGGATCTGCGCGAGCGGGTGCGCGGCCCGCTGGTGGTGGGTCGGGTGCTCGAGATCGACGAGCTGACTGGGTTCAAGAAGCCCATCCGCCACTGCCAGGTCGACGTCGGCAACCCCGACCCACAGGGGATCGTCTGCGGCGCGACCAACTTCGCGGTCGGCGACCTGGTGGTCGTGGCGCTGCCCGGCGCCGTGCTGCCCGGAGACTTCGCGATCAGCGCGCGCAAGACGTACGGGCGCGTGTCGAACGGCATGATCTGCTCGGAGCGCGAGCTGGGCCTCGGCGACGACCACGCCGGGATCATAGTGCTGCCCGACGCGGTCGCCGAGCCGGGCGCGGACGCACGGCCGGTGATCGGACTGGACGACGTGGTGTTCGACCTGAACATCAACCCCGACCGGGGGTACGCCTGGTCGATCCGCGGCCTGGCGAGGGACCTCGCGCTGGCGTTGGACGTGCCGTTCGAGGACCCGGCGGAGGCGCCGGCGACGGGCGGCACGGCGCAGGCCGCCTACCCAGTGCGGGTGGAGGACACCGTCGGCTGCGACCGTTTCGCCGGCCGCGTGGTGCGTGGGGTCGACCCAGCCGCGGCGAGTCCGCAGTGGATGAAGCGGCGGCTTGCCCAGGCCGGGATGCGGCCGATCTCGCTGGCGGTCGACATCACCAACTACCTGATGCTCGAGCTCGGGCAGCCGATGCACGCCTTCGACCGGGCCCGCCTCACCGGCGACCTGCTCGTGCGCCGGGCGCGTGAGGGCGAAAGGTTGACCACGCTGGACGGGGCGCAGCGCGCGCTGCATCCCGAGGACATGGTGATCTGCGACGACACCGGCCCGATCAGCCTCGCGGCGGTGATGGGCGGGGTCACGACAGAGGTGAACGTCGGCACGACGGACGTGCTGTTCGAAGCGGCGCACTGGGATCCAATCATGGTGGCGCGCACCGCGCGGCGGCACAAGCTCTCCAGCGAGGCCGGCAAGCGCTGGGAGCGGGGCGTGGATCCGCGGCTCCCCCTGGTCGCGCTGGAGCGGGCGGCCGCCCTGCTGACGGAGTGGGGCGGCGGCGCCGCCGGCGCTGAGGTGCTCGACGTCGACCATGTGCGGCCGGCGGAGCCGATCCGGATCCGCGCCGGGCTCGCCATCGAGATCAGCGGTCTGGGCGGGCAGGGGCTGACCGCCGAGGACGAGGCGCGGGCGTACCGGGCTGTGGGCTGCGAAGCAGCCGCCGAGGGCGACGTCTTCGCGGTGACCGCGCCGACCTGGCGGCCTGACCTGGCCGACTCGTACGACCTGGTGGAGGAGTTCGCCCGCCTGGTCGGGTACGACAAGATCCCGAGCGTCCTGCCGACCGCGCCTCCGGGGCGTGGTCTCACGGCGGAGCAGCGCCGTCGGCGGTCGATCTCCCGCGCCCTGGCCGAGGCGGGGCACGTGGAGGTCCTGTCGTACCCGTTCGTGTCCCCGGACCTGCACGACGCGCTGGGCCTTCCCGCGGACGACCCGCGCCGGATCGCGTGCCGGCTGGCCAATCCGCTGTCCGACGAGGAGCCCGAGCTGTGCACGACCCTGTTGGGCCCGCTGCTGGCCACGCTGCGCCGCAACCTCGGGCGCGGTCACCGGGACCTGGCGCTGTATGAGCTGGGCCTGGTGTTCCGGCCGGAGGGTGTCGCGGAGGGCCGGCCGCCGGCGCTCCCGGTGGACCGGCGCCCCACGGACGAGGAGCTCGCGGCGGCCGCCGGGCACGTGCCGCGACAGCCATTGCGGGTGGCGGTGGTGCTCGCCGGTGACGCGGAGCTGCCGGGCTGGTGGGGCAAGGGCCGCCAGGCGGGTTGGGCGGATGCTGTCGAGGCGGCGCGGATCGTCGCGGACGTCGCCGGGGTGGAGTTGGCGGTGAGCGCCGACGCGCACGCGCCCTGGCATCCGGGCCGGTGCGCCGCGCTGCGGCTGCCCGATTCGCTGGGGGGCACGCTGGTCGGCCATGCCGGGGAGCTGCATCCGGCGGTGTGCGACGCGTTGGAGCTGCCGCGGGGCGTCTGCGCGATGGAGCTGGAGATCGACCGGCTGCCGCTGGCCGGGTTCGCCGCCGCGGCGGAGGTGTCGGGGTTCCCGCCGGCGCTGCTGGTGGACGAGCAGGTGCCGGCCGCCGAGGTGCGGCAGGCGCTGGTCTCGGGCGCGGGCGAGCTGTTGGAGTCGATCCGGCTGTTCGACGTGTTCACCGGCGAGCAGCTGGG
>WHSM01000545.1 GCA_009380105.1 Micromonosporaceae bacterium | reverse complement strand
TCCGGGAGGATGCTCCGTTGCTCCACGCCGACGTGGACTTCGACCGCCTGGCGTCCGTCAGCGCCCTCAAGGTCGCGCGTCTTGTCTAGAGCCCGCTAAGGGCGCTTTGACTTCGGCAGCTTGCTGACCACCAGGTCGTACGACGCGTCGACCAGCTCCAGGATCTCCTCCTCTGGCACCGCGCCGCCGACCTTCACGGTGTTCCACCCGGACCGCCCGATGTACGCCATCACCGCCACGTCATCGGGATATCTGTGCAGCCACTCGTCGGCCTCGTCCCGGTTGCGCCCGCACTTCAGCCCGACCGCGTCGCCGCCGCCGCCGAAGAAGGCGAAGATCTTGTCGGCGACCTTCGCCACCACGTCGCCTTCCCACGGCTCGTCCTGCCACGCGCCCGGCTTCGCCAGGCAGTACGCCCGCAGCTCATCCCCGTCCATCCCGATCCCCACTCTCGGCCCGACAACCCGACGGAGACATCGTCTCGCGCCGTACCGACAAACCCAGCCACCGACCGGAAACCGCGCCGCAGATACGCCGAGCGCGGTAGTCGCGGATACGCCGCTCACCGGATGACCGGGCGGCGATCACACGTGCAGCCTCTGGCGTGTGACAGCGCCGCCTCCGGGGAAACCCCGAGATCGATTGCGGGATGAGCACAGGGGCGTTCCCCGATGTGCCGACTGCCTCTCGGCAGAGACGCTGCTGAACATGTCTGGCACACGGGGGCTCATGTCGCAGCAGCAGGGCTGGCGCTGGCGGCAGCGCCCCGGCCAGCGCTGGCCGCGTGTCGCCGCGGTGACCGCTCTCGGGGCGCTGTCGCTCTCGCTGGCGTCGATGCTGTGCCTGCATCTGCTCGCGGTCTCGGAGATGAGCCCGCTCGCCGACACCGTCAGTCGGTATGCCCACATGGCCGGCGGGGGCTGGCTGTTCGCATTGGGCGCCCTCGCGCTCTCGCTGGCGTTCCTCGCCTCCGCGGCCGGCATGGCCACGGTCGGAGTCCGGTTCGACGGGGCCACCCGCACGCTCGCGGTGGCGTGGGGTCTGTCGCTGGTGTTCGTCGCCTGCTTCCCGTCCGATCCGCCGGGAACCCGGCACACCCTGGCCGGCCTGGCGCACAACTGGGCCAGCGCCTCGGTGTTCCTCTGCCTGCCGGCCGCGGGATGGCGGATCTCGTACACGCTCACCGGACACGCCGCCTGGCGCGGCCTGGTCCGCGTGGTGCGGTGGCTCGCGGCCGGGGCGGGGTTGGCGTTGGTCGCGTTCCTGCTCACCCATCCACCACTGCACCAGTGGTACGGCGGCGTCGCGCTGCACGGCGTCCCGGAGCGCGTCCTCCTCGGACTCGAAGCGGCGCTGGTGCTGGTGCTGTCCACGCGGCTGCTCCAGGTGGCGCGCGCCCCAGCGTCTCAGGCCGACCCGGCCCGTTCGGCGACGCAGCGGCCCGAGACGGCGGTGGCCCGGTGACCATCGTGGCCGCGGTGGCGCTGGCGGTGACCGGCGCGGTGTGCTTCGGGCTGGCGGCGTACCTGCAGCACGACGCGGTGCGACGCGACCGCCTCAGGCGCGCGGTGCGGCGGCCGGGGTGGCTGGTCGGCCTGGCGCTGATCGGTCCCGGCGCGGCGCTGCATGCCGTGGCGCTCGCCCTGGCCCCGCTGGTCGTCGTGCAGCCGATCGGCGTGCTCGCGTTGCCGCTGGTCGCCGCGCTGCACGCCCGGTCGGCCCGGATCCGGCTCGGCGGCGCGGCCCGCCTGGCGATCGCGGCGACCGCGCTCGGGGTGGCGCTGTTCGTGTGGGTCGCCGCGGCCGGGGTCGCGGACTCGGCGGCGCCGCTCAGCGCGTACACCCGGGTGATCTGGTTGGCGGCTCTGGCAACCGCCGCGCTCGTGACCCTCGGCGCGGTGGGTCGCGGCCGCCGTCGCTGCCTCGCGTTCGCGACCGGCGCGGGAGTGGCGTTCGCGCTGGTGTCGGTGGTGGTGCGCGGCCTCGGTCACCATTTCGCCACGGGCGGCCGGGACGTGCCGTTGATCCTCGTGCTCACCCTGGTCGCCGCACTCGCCGTCGGCGGCGTCCTGGTCCAACTCGGGTACGCCAGCGGGCCGCCGGCCGTGGTCGTGGCCTGCCTGACCATCGTCGACCCGCTCGTCTCGGTCGGGGCAGGCATCGGCCTGCTCGGAGAGACGTCTGCGTCCGCGACCGGCTGGACGGTCGGCGTCGGAGCGGCGTGCGCGCTGCTCGCCGTCGCCGGCACGCTCGCGCTCGCTCGTCACCACCCGGAGGCGGCTGCCCGCAGCACGCCGATCACCCATCCCGTCAAGGAGCCGTCATGCATCTGACCGAAACACACCGCCAGCCCGCCCCAGGCCGCCTGCGGGTGGTGATCGGCGCCGACAC
>WHSM01000530.1 GCA_009380105.1 Micromonosporaceae bacterium | reverse complement strand
GGCCCAGCTCCGTGAGCTGCAGATGCCGGTCGCCCTCGACGGTGAGGAGCCCGTCGCGCTCCATCCGCGCCACGGTCTGGCTCACGGTGGGCCCGCTCTGGTGGAGTCGCTCCGCGATCCTGGCACGCAGGGGCACCACGCCTTCCTCTTCCAGCTCGAGGACGGTGCGGAGATACATTTCGGTGGTGTCAACCAGGTCGTTCACGCGCGGCCTCCAGACCTGAATGCTACCCGGATATCGATGACGGCAAGGGCCGCCGCGCAGGCACACCGAACCGGTGGCAAGCTGGGAATTGTGACGGTTAATCCACTGATCGACCCGACCGAGCTGTCAGAACTGCTGCGGCGCGCACCGGCGCCGACAGTACTCGACGTGCGGTGGCGACTGGGCGGCGCTCCGTGCCGTTCCGAGCACGCCGCCGGGCACATTCCCGGCGCGGTGTTCCTCGACCTCGACGCCGACGTGTGCGGGCCTCCGGGGGCGCGTGGCCGGCATCCGCTGCCGGACCCCAGGCACCTGCAGGCGGTGCTGCGCCGCGCCGTGGTGCGCGACGGCGGGGCTGTCGCCGTCTACGACGGCGGCGACGGGATGGCCGCTTCCCGGACGTGGTGGACGCTGCGCTGGGCCGGCCTGAGCGACGTGCGGGTGCTCGACGGCGGCTACCCGGCCTGGACCGAGGCGGGACTTTCCGTCGAAACCGGGTCCACGGAGCCGGATTTATCCGAAGAGTCCGTAGGTGACGTGGTGGTGCGGCCGAGGAGCATGCCGGTCGTCGACGCCGACGGCGCCGCCAAGCTGGCACGCGCCGGACGGCTGATCGACGTGCGCGCCGCCGCGCGCTACCGGGGCGAGCAGGAGCCGATCGACCCGGTCGCCGGGCACATCCCCGGCGCCGTGAACGCCCCGGACGGCGAGATCGGCCCGGACGGGCGGTTCGTGCCGGTCCAGGAGCTGCGCGAGAGGTACGCCGCGCTCGGCGCCGAGCCGGGCGTCCCGACCGGCGCCTACTGCGGCTCCGGCGTCGCCGCGGCCCGCGCCGTGCTGGCGATGACCGCGGCCGGCTTCGAGCCTGTGCTCTACGCCGGCTCCTGGAGCGAATGGATCACCGACCCGAGGCGGCCGGTCGCGACCGGCGACCAGCGGTAGCGGCGGTCCCGGCAGGAGCGCGCCCTGATCGTGGTTGACTGAGCGAGTCCGCTGAGAGAGGAGCGTCTGCGATGCGGCCAGCCGTGGTGCTGTGGGACGAAGGGTTGCTCTCGTATAACCTGGGAGACCATCCCCTCGACCCGGTGCGGCTGGAGCTGACGATGGCGCTGGCGGGCGCGCTGGGCGTGCTGGAGCGCCCCGACGTGCGCATGGTCAAGCCGGAGCCGGCCGACGACGCGGCGCTGCTGCGGGTGCACGACGCAGCGTACCTGGAAGCGGTGAAGGCGGCCTCAGGCGACCCGTTCTACACCGGGTGCGGCCTCGGCACCCCAGACAACCCGGTCTTCGATCGGATGCACGAGGCCAGCGCGCACGTGGCGGGTGCGACCCTGCAGGCCGCCGAGCTGGTGTGGTCCGGCGAGGCGCGCCGCGCGATCAACATCGCGGGCGGGCTGCACCACGCGATGGCCGACCGCGCGGCCGGCTTCTGCGTCTACAACGACCCGGCCGTGGCGATCGCCCGGCTGCTGGACCTGGGCGCGGAGCGGATCGCGTACGTCGACGTAGACGTGCACCACGGCGACGGGGTGCAGGAGCTCTTCTACGACGACCCCCGGGTGCTCACGATCAGCCTGCACGAGACCCCGCTGGCGCTGTTTCCCGGCACCGGGTTCCCGGACGAGACCGGCGGCCCGAACGCGCCCGGCTCCGCCGTGAACGTGGCGCTGCCGCCCGGGGTCGCCGACGCCGAATGGCTGCGGGCGTTCCACGCCGTGGTCCCAGGGGTGCTGCGGGCGTACCGGCCGCAGGTGCTGTTCACCCAGTGCGGCGCCGACACGCACCGGCTGGACCCGCTCGCCGACCTGCGGCTGTCCGTCGACGCGCAACGGGCGAGCTACCTGGCGCTGCGAGACCTCGCCGAAGAGCTGTGCGACGGCAGATGGGTCGCCACAGGTGGCGGCGGGTACGCCCTCGTGGAGGCCGTGCCGCGCGCCTGGACCCACCTGCTCGCGATCGTGACCGGCGACCCGCTCGACCCGGCGGTGGGCACGCCGCTGTCCTGGCGGGAGCTGGCGCGCGCACGGCGACCGCGCATCACGCCACCGCTGCGGCTCACCGACGACTGCCCGGCCGGCTACGAGCCCTGGCAGCCGGGGGAGGACCTCGACCCCGCGGACCGCGCGATCCTCGCGACCCGCCGCGCCGTCTACCCGCTGCACGGATTGGATCCCGACGACCCCCGGGACTGACATGTCCACCATGGACGGACTGACCAGCTACCCGGCGCACCGCGCGGCCGACGTGATGCTCGCCGACGGGGCCGTGGCGCGACTGCGGCCGATCCGGGCCGACGACGCGGAGGGCCTGGTCGCGCTGCACTCCCGGTTCTC
>WHSM01000133.1 GCA_009380105.1 Micromonosporaceae bacterium | reverse complement strand
GTGCCGGGTGCCGGGTGCCGGGTGCCGGGTGCCGGGTGCCGGGTGCCGGGTGCCGGGTGCCGGGTGCCGGGTGCCGGGTGCCGGGTGCCGGGTGCCGGGTGCCGGGTGCCGGGTGCCGCCTTAGAGCGGGCCGCGCGAGAGGGTCGAGTCTCGCTAGTGTCGCCGTCATGTCTGTGGGAGGCACAGCCGCGTACGAGAATGTGGTCGACCTGCCGCCGATGGTGCAGCGCGCGGTGGACTTGGCCCGGGAACGACGCTTCGAAAGCTCGTGCCGACCGGAACAGGGGCGGCTGCTTCATGCGCGGCGCCGAACGCATCGGGGAAACGGGCACGGGCTGCGGCGTCGGCCTCGCCTGGCTGGCGTGCGGCGCTCGTCCGGGCGCCGAGTTGGTCAGCGTCGAGCGCGACGCTGAGCGCGCGGCCCTGGCCGCCGAGCTGTTCGCCGGGATGCCGACCGTCACGGTGATCCAGGACGACTGGACCGAGATCTACCGCGACGCCCCGTACGACCTGTTGGTGCTCGACGGCGGCGGACAGGGAAAGACCGGCGGGCCTGTCGCTGACCCGCACCGCTTGCTCCGTGATGGCGGCACACTCGTCATCGACGACCTGAGCCCCGCCAAGCATTGGCCGCCCCGGTTCGAGGGAAAGATAGACCAGCCGAGGATGCACTGGCTCAACCACTCCGGGATGGACGCGGCAGAGCTGCGGCTGGGGCCCGACCTGGCCGCCGTCGTCGCCACACGCCGCTACGGCTAAGGCGGACCTGGCCGCTACTGCAGAGGCGTCGGCCGGTGTCGGCCTCCGGCACGGAGCGCCATTGCGTGCCGGGCAGGGCGTCGCAGCACCTGGCTGCTGGAGCGGGCGCGGGCGTTCCGCCTGGATCCGTTCGACCCGGCGGCGGCTTCAACGCGATCCGGCAACGGCTCGCATCGCCGTGGGGGTGGCCCCCGGGGGCGGCGGACCGAGCGCGATATTCGCGCGTTTCGCGCATCCCGCTGACCGGTTTTCTGTGACTCTGAGCGCCGCTCTGCGCAGATCAGCGTGTGGCCGCCCATTCCCTTGACGCGCCTTGCCGCGAGAGGCAGGCTGGCGTCACTGGGTGCTCATAAATGCTTGATAAACGCGCTAAGCAAGCAAGATTAAGCACTACTACGACGCGGCGCGGTGGTGCGTCCGACGCCTCGCAGGCGGGGCTGTGGGTCGACTTTGACGCGCCGGGAGTGGGTTGGGAGGAACCCTGATGAGACGGTGGGGACGCGCAAGGACGAGGCTGAGCGGGACGAGGCTGAGCGGGACCATGCTGGCCGGAGCCGCGCTGGCCAGGGCCCGGCGGGGCGGGACCAAGCTGCTGTGGGCAGCGGCGGTGCTCGCCCTCGGCGCCGGCGTGCTCGGGCCAGGGGCACCGAGCGCAGCTGCCAGAGCGGCGGCGCTTGGAGAGACCACGCTCGGTGACGTCACGGGATTCACGGCGGACGGCGCCACGTACACCTTCGAGGCCGGCGACGCGAAGGTACGGGTGATCTTCCAGCGGGACGACGTGTTCCGGATCTGGCTGGCCCCGGACGGCACGTTCACCGACCCCGCGAATGACGACCCGAGCGATCCGACGGCGCCGGCCGCCGACATCGTCGTCAAAGACGACTACGCGCGGCCGCAGACGAACCACACGGACGACGCGGACAAGTACGAGCTGCGTACCAGCAAAGTGATTCTGCGCGCGTACAAAAGCCCATTGACGTTCTCTTTGCACCGCCCGGACGGCAGCCTGATCTGGGCCGAGACCCAGCCGCTGAGCTGGACCGACACCACCGCAGCCCAACACTTCACCCGCAAGGCCGGCGAGCAGTTCCTCGGCGGCGGGATGCAGAACGGCCGCTTCTCGCACCGCGGCCAGACGATCAAGATCGAGCGGAACTTCAACTGGGAGGACGGCGGGCACCCGAACGCCTCGCCGTACTACATGAGCAGCGCCGGCTACGGCGTCCTCCGCAACACCTTCGCCCCGGGCACGTACGCCTTCCACGAGCCGGTGCAGACCACGCACAACGAGAAGCGGTTCGACGCGTACTACTTCGTCGGCGATTTCAAGACCAGCCTGGACCGCTACACCGAACTGACCGGCCGGCCGTTCCTGCCGCCGATCTACGGTCTGGAGTACGGCGACTCCGACTGCTACAACCGCGGCCACTACGCCAAGGACCCTGACCCGGGCAACGACTGGAAGAACCACCCCGAGAAGCAGACCACGCTCGACGCGGTGAAGATCGCCAAGCGCTTCGAGACAGAAGACATGCCCCGCGGCTGGATGCTGGTCAACGACGACTACGGCTGCGGCTACAGCGACAACCTGGACTACGAGTGGAACCCGGACCGCAACCAGTGGACTGGCGTCCGCGATGTCGCCGCGCTCACGAAGACCGGCGACGAGCTGCGCAAGCGCAACATCCAGATGGGCTTGTGGACCGAGGCCAAACTCGACAAGCAGCCCGAGGAGGTCGGCACAGCCGGCGCGCGCGTCCGCAAGCTCGACGTCGCCTGGGTCGGCCCCGGGTACCGGCACGCGCTCACGGCCTGCGAAGACGCGTACCAAGGAATCGAAGCGCACAGCGACGCCCGCGGCTACGCCTGGATGGTCGAAGGCTGGGCCGGCGCGCAGCGTTGCGCCGTGATGTGGACCGGAGACCACTCCGGCACGCTGGCCAACATCCCGTGGCAGATCCCGGCGATCCACGGCTCCGGCAACTCCGGCATCGCGTACGCGGCCGGCGATGTCGACGGCATCTTCGGCGGCAGCGACGAAAGCTACGTCCGGGACCTGCAGTGGAAGGTGTTCAACCCGGCGTTCATGACGATGAGCGGCTGGGCGGACCCGGCGTTCAAGCAGCCGTGGAGCCGGGGCAAGTCACACACCGACATCAACCGCACGTACCTCAAGCTGCGGGAGCGGCTGCTGCCGTTCTTCTACTCCTACGCCGCGGAGGCGCACCGCACCGGGGCGCCGATCAACCGGTCGCTGCCGATCGAGTACCCGAACGACGCGCGCGCCTATGAGACGCCGCACCAGTTCCTGGCCGGCGAGGAGTTCCTGGTCGCGCCGATGTGGGACGAAGGCGAGACCAAGCACGGCATCTACCTGCCGAAGGGCATGTGGGTCGACTACTGGTCCGGCACGGTGCACCAGGGCCCCACGACGCTGAACAACTACCACGCCCCGCTGGCGAAGCTGCCGCTGTTCGTGAAGGCTGGCGCGACAGTGCCGATGTTCAAGCGCGGCGTCAACAGCCATGCCGAGCACCAGCCCGGCGACCGGCTCACGGTCGACGTCTACCCACTGGGGAGAAGTTCCTTCCAGTTGTACGAGGACGACCGCGTGACCCGCGCGCACCGCTCCGCGAAGTACGCCACGCAGAGCTTCGACGTGACCGCGCCAGAGAAGGCGCGCGGCGACGTCGCGGTCCGCATCGGCGTCAGCAGCGGTGACTACGCCGCCAAGCCGGGTGCCCGCCCGTACGAGCTGACCGTCCACACCGGCACGAAGCCGGGCGCGGTGAAGCTCGGCGACAAGGCGCTGCCGGCGCTGGACTCTCGCGCGGCGTACCAGACCGCCGACACCGGTTGGTTCTACGACGCGGAGTCCCGTGGCGGCACGGTGCTGGTGAAGACCCCGACGATCTCGACCGACACCCCGGCGACCGTGACCCTGGCCGGCACCACGTCCGTCGGCGGCGGGGAGCGGGTCGACGACGGCCTCGGCGTGGTCGAGGCGAGCGCTCCGGACCTGTTCAACGGCCCCGGCTCGGCGACCGAGGTGTCGGTGAGCTTCCGCAACGACGGCGCCCTGGCGATGCGGGACGTGCGGCTCTCGCCCGGCGCGCCCGACGGCTGGACGGCGACCCCGAAGGGCTCCGCGAGCTTCAGCAAGGTAGATCCCGGCAAGAAGGTGACCGCGCGGTTCGCGGTGACCCCGGGCCAGAGCGTCACGCCGGCCAGCTACACCCTGCGCCCGAAGGCGAGCTACACCGTGCGGCAGGCGGCGCGCACGTCCATGGCCGCGGCGACCGCACTGGTGCCGTACGGATCGCTCGCGGACGCGTCCAACACGGTGGGGATCGCCGACGCGGACACGTACCAGAAAGGGAACTTCGACGGCGCCGGCAACAGCTTCGTCGCCGAGCGGCTCGCCGACCAGGGCTACCGCCCGGGCGCGACGGTGACGGTGAACGGCGCTGACTTCACCTGGCCGGCGGCGGCGCCCGGCATGGAGAACACGGTCAAAGGCGTCACCCACCCGATCCTCGTCTCCGGCTCGGGGAGCCATCTGGCGCTGCTCGGCTCCGGGGCCAGCACCCGCGCCAGCGGCACGGTCACCGTGATCTACACCGACGGGTCGACCTCGACGCACACGCTGGCGTACCCGAACTGGTCCTTCCAGGACCCGACTACCGGCGGCTCCAAGCTGGCGGTCTCGGTGAAAGGCCGGTACACCCCGGACGGCCTGGCCAACACGGACGTGGACTACCGGGTCTTCTACAACACCGTGGAGCTGAAACCCGGCAAGACGGTGCGCGCCGTGAGGCTGCCGGCCACCAGCGCGATGGGCTTCTTCGCCGCTGCGGTGCACGACCGGCCATTGCCCCCGGCGCCGAAGGGCGAGGCGTACGTGAGCGACCTGGAGTGGATCGAGGCGACCAACGGCTGGGGCCCGGTGGAACGGGACCGTAGCAACAACGAGAGCGCCGGGGGAGACGGCAACCCCATCACCCTCGACGGCGTCGTCTACGACAAGGGCATCGGTGCCCACGCGGTCTCGAACGTCAAGGTGAACCTGGGCGGCAACTGCACCCGGTTCGCCGCCAAGGTCGGTGTCGACGACGAGATGGCGGACCGCGGGTCGATCCAGTTCACGGTGCTGGTCGACGGCGAGGCGAAGTACACCTCGCCGATCCTCACCGGCAACTCCGCCACGCAATCCGTGGACGTCTCCGTGGCCGGCGGCCGGACGTTGGAGCTGCACATCGGCGACGGCGGCAACGGCATCGGCAGCGACCACGGCGACTGGGCCGACGCCAAGCTCACCTGCGACCCGTAGCCCACTGAGACCCGCAGGCCGCGTTGCCGGGGAGCGTCAAGGCGTACTTCGACTCCGGGCAACCTGCAGACCGCTGAGCAGCGTGTCGAGGGCGTCGGGGTCTGCCCAGCCGTTGACCGCGACCTGCCCGCTGACGGCCACGCTGACCTCGATCCGGTCCGGGGTGCGGTCCAGCCCGTCCAGCAGGTGCGGAAACCGGTCGTTGAGCAGCACCAACTCCTGATTCGTGGAGCCGACCCAGGGGCGCGCGGTGTCGAGCTGATCGGCTAGGAACGGCCCCGCTGCGAGCAGATCGGTGTGCTCCAGCAGCGCCGCCACGGCCTGGTCACCGGCGTCTGCGGCCTGGTGGAGTTGGGCTCGGGTGTAGCCGGTGAAGGTCATCACCGAGCGGCCGGCCCGGCGTACCCACCGCGCTGCCTCGGCCAATGGCGCCGCCTGGTCGAACGGCTCTCCGCCGAGGAACGTGACGCCCTCGGTGTCCGCCGCGACCACCCGGGCGGCGAGATCCTCCACGCCGATCCGCTCGCCGCCGCGGAACGTCCACAGGTGCGGGTTAAAGCATCCCAGGCAGCGGATCGCGCAGCCCTGCACCCAAATTGCGGTCCGCTCGCCCGGCCCTTCCGCCCGGGTACGCGCCAGAAACCGCGCCACCGACACGGTGCTAGACATCGAGAATGCGTCCGGGCTGCGGGGCCGGCGGCGGCTGCGACGGCGCGCACCAAACGAGATCTCTGATCCGTACCACCTCATGCGGCGCCAAGGCGGCGGCGGCCCCGAACTCCTGCACGCTGCCGAAACCGTTGCTCGCCTGCCGCTCGGCGACCACCTGGCCGGCTCGCACCGCGTCGAAGCCGGGAAGCGTCGCGAGCTGCTCGGCAGTCGCGGTGTTCATGTCCAGCGGTGTCTCAGCCGACGCGACAGCCGCGTGTGCCGGGGCTGCCGGCGCGTCGAACGTGTGCTCCGACAGCGGCTCCGCGGAGACCGGCGCGGCGGACGGCCCGGGACCGTAGTACTGCTGCGGGTCAGGTGCCAGGCCCGGCGGCATCGCGGACGAGTAGGGCGACCCCGACCAGTGGTCGGCGGCCGCGGGCGTCGGGTAGTACTGCGGCGCAGGGTGCAGGGACTCCCCGCGCCGCGTCGCGATGAACTGGACCCACAAAAAGTTGATCAGGCAGGAGTGGATGATGCACGCGAACCACGACAGCAGGAGGACGCCCGCCGCCAAGTCGGTGGCCAAGGAATCCGGGTCCGACGCGCCCACCATGACGAAGGAGACCGCGCCCACCGCGGTGTATCCGATCCCGGGAATCCACCAGCTCTTCCGGCGGGCGTACGCGCCGATGAAGATGAGCGCGGCGCCGCCGAAGCAACCGCATCCGAGCAGCGGGAACACCAGCCACGTGCTGAGTCCGATGATCTGCGGCCAACTGAGCGTCGCGGCCTGTGGCGCCGCGCCATGCCACTGCTGGCCCTGCGGCGGTGGGTAGGGCGGGTAGGAAGACATCAGCACACCCGCCTCATGCCTGCTCGAGATCGCGTGCCGCTTCGTGCGCCCGGTCCGCGGCGCGCGTGTAGTCGGCGGTGTACGAGCTGTCGGCAGCGGTGGCCTCGAGCAGGTTCTCCAGCACCGGGATGTAATCCAGGCAGCGGTCGCCGTACATGCCCTTCGTCTTCGCGGCGACGGTGCCGTCGGGGGCGATGGTGATGAGGATGCGAGCGGTCACGACCTGCCCTCCACCTGGAACACGAGCTGCACGCTGTGGTCGTCGGCCACCATCTCGGACTCCAGTCGCAGCCCGGCGGATCCGGCCCGCTCCCGCAACCGCTGCAACACGGCCTGTTGCACCTGACGGCCGTACGCGACGTCGACGGCCCGGGTGATCTCGACCGCCCGGGACTCGTCCACCTCGCCGGTGAAGTGCGCCGACCAGATGCCGTCTTGATCGCGCTGGAAGGTGGCGCGACTCTGTTGCCAGTCGGCGTGGACGGCCCCGGTGTCGTCGGTCGACACGACGCCGCCGGACTCCCGCAGCGCCGCGCCGAGCAGGTTGGCGTCACGCATCCGGGTTCGCACCTGGCACACCACGCGCCCCTGCGCGTCCCGACCGGCGGCGACGCCGGTGACCGCTGCCGCCGCGGCCAGCGCCAACGGCACCAGCAGCACTGACACGCTCATCCACTGCCTCCTGAATAGATCGGTGCCGGCACTAGAACTCCACCGCCCGTCCGGGAGGCCGGGCAACCTCACCGGGTCTGGTCAGGTCCCAGTCCTCTGCTGCGGTCGCCGCGACTGCGCGGGTCTCCGCCCAGGCGCGGATCGCGGCGACCCGCTCGGCCTGGGTGACGCTCAACGGCACCGTGTTGACCACGGCGCGCACCAGATCATCCCGGTGGAGCGGGCGTCGTTCGGAGAAGGCGTCGAACAGGCCCGCCACGATCGCCTGCTCGATCTCCGCCCCGGAGAAGCCGGCGGCGAGGTCGGCCAGCTCGCCCAGCAGGGCGTGGTCGACGGTGAGCGCGCCAGCCACCGCGGGGCGGCGGAGGCGCTGCTGGAGATGCACGTCCCAGATCGCGGTGCGCTCCGCCCGGGTCGGCAGGTCGACGAAGAAGATCTCGTCGAACCTGCCCTTGCGCAGCAACTCCGGCGGCAATCCCTCGAAGTCGTTCGCGGTGGCGATCACGAACACCGTCTCGGTCTTCTCCTGCATCCAGGTCAGGAAGGTGCCGAACACCCGGTGCGAGGTGCCCGAGTCGCCGGCGCCGCCAGTGGTGAGCCCCTTCTCGATCTCGTCCACCCACAGCACGCACGGCGCGACCGCCTCGGCGGTGCGGATCGCGGTGCGCATGTTCTGCTCGCTGGAGCCGACCAGCCCGGAGAACACCTTGCCGACGTCAAACCGCAGCAGCGGCAGGCCCCACGAGGCCGCGACCGCCTTCGCCGTCAGCGACTTACCGCACCCGGGCACGCCGGTGATCAACACACCCTTCGGCGCCGGCAGCCCGTACTCCGTCGCCTCACCCAGCCACGAGTTGTCGCGCTTGACCAGCCACCGCTTCAGGTTCTCCAGGCCGCCCACGCCGGACAGGTCCACGTCCGCGTCGACGTACTCCAGCAACCCTGACTTGCGGATCGTCTGACGCTTCTCCTCGTGCACCACCTCGAGGTCGTCGAGGTCGAGGACCCCGTCATTGACCATCGCGCGGGCGAACGCGTTCTCCGCCTCATGCAACGTCAGACCCAGCGCCGCCTTGACGAACCGCTCCCGGCCCGGCTCGTCCACCGCCACCCGGATCCGGCCGGAGTCGGCGTTGGCCGCGATGATCGCGTCCAGCGCGCCACGGATCTCCACCTCGCCAGGCAGCGGAAAGTCGACGATGGTGATCTCTTTCTCCAACTCGACCGGGATCCGCAGCATCGGCGAGACGAGCACCAGCACCCGGGCGACCGGACCCGACTTGAACGCGATCGCGACATCCCGCAGCCGTCGGACCACGCCAGCCTCGCCTGACCGCTCCGCGTCGCCGTGCGCGGGGTGCAGATCCCGGAACACCACCACAGCCGGCTCGTCCAGACGCAACACCGCGTCCAGCGCGTCCGCCGGATCGTACGTGCCGCGCCGGGCCGTGCCGTCCGGTTGCACGAGCCCCTCGGTCACGCTCCAGGTCCAGACCGCCCGTGGGGTGCGCATCCCGGCTGCGTCCCCCGCCGCCGCGCGGATCTCGGAGAGCACCCGATGCTCCTCGTGCGACTCCACGTACAGGATCGGGAAACGCGCCTTGAACATCTGGGTGAGCGTGTCGCGAAAGGACCTAGCCATTGCCGGTACCCGGGTCCTTCCTGTGGTGAGGCTGGCCGCGTCGCGTCGGGTAGCGGCGCCGGGCGGCGCCCCGGCCGCCACACCCTAGCGAGCAGGGTTCAGCCGCAACAGTGACCGCGAGGCCGGAAATGTGGGATGTCAGGAACCCGACGCGGGTTGCGCTTCGTCGTCGTCCTCTGGCCAGGCGTGGTCCGGGACGCCCGGAGTCGGGTCGCGGGAGACGTCGAAGCTCGGCGGCACGCTGTCCTCCCGCAGATGTCCGGGCACTCCCGGCGTCGGATCCGTCGCCTTCTCGATCCAGGTCCGGTCCGGCGTGAATTCGCGTGGCGTGTCGGTCATGCCCGGACTCTAGCCGGTCGAGTCCATCGCGAAGATCGCCATCCCGGGCACGGAGGCGGAGTCCGGCCCGGCCTCCGTGCCCGGAAAGCGATCGTGCGAGAACCGCTCAGGAATCCACGCGGTCCGCGGCGATGAGCAGGTAGTGGAAGCTGCCTTCCCGGTACGCCGTGAGGAACGGCTCCTCGATCCCGGTCGCCACAGGCGACTTCGCCCGCAGCTCCCAGTACGGGATCGTCTGGGCGGTCAGGTCGATGGCGTTGATCGGCACCAGGTTGTTGGCTGTCATCGCCTTGAAGTACTCGCTTCTGGGGTGGATGTTGCAGGTGTAGTGCTCGTCGATCTGGCTGACCGCCTTGGAACGGCCCCCGGTCACGTCGTTGTAGCAGCCGGTGATGCAGACGTAGCGGCCGCCGTACTCCAGCACACGCGAGAACTCGGCGAAGAGCTGGAACAGATCGACGTACATGGTGGTCTCGTTGGTCCAGATGCCCGCCAACGACCCGGTCCCGAATCCGGTGTCGAGCATGTTGCGGAAGTGGAACCGCACCTGGTCGGCCATGCCGCGCCGCTCGGCCCGGTCGTTGGCGAAGCCGACCTGGTACTCGGAGATGGTCACGCCGTCGACCTGGCAGCCGAAGCGCTCATGCGCCATGAGGCTGGTGCCGCCACGGCCCGACCCGGCGTCCAACAGCCGGTCACCCGGCCCGACCTCGCCCAGGTGGTCGAGCAGGACGTGAGCCTGGGCGGTCTCCAACCGGTGCATCTCCCTGATGATCCTGTCATCCCGAGTGCCCGCCGGGCCTTCGAGCACGGACGGGTCGTAGTCGCCTAGCCCGTAGTGGTGGTGGTAGAGGCCGTCAACGTCCCCGAGCCGCAGGTTGACGGGATCCTGCTGGTGGTTGTCCCAGTACGCGGCGACAGATTTCTGGTACGCGGTGCGCAGCACGCCGGTTGCTCCGGAGACGTTGGCAGCGGTGGCGGTGGTGGTGCGGGCAGTAGCAGTCATCTCGTGGACTCCCTTCGATTTGTCTGCGAGCGGCCAGGGCCGGATGCCCGGGCCGGATGTGGGCGGGCGCCAGTCATCCCGCGACACGGCTGGGTTGCTCTGCGCGGCTGGGTTGCTCGACGCGGCTGGGTTGCTCCGCGTCGCGGTACCGGCCGGTGCTGCTGTGCCACTCCCGGCTGCCGCCGAGCCAGGCCCACGCGTCGGCGAAGAACCGACGCAGCGTCGGCGAGCCGGCCAGGCTGAGACCGGCCGCCTCAGCCACGAACCGGCGCATCAGTTCGTTGTGGATCTCCACGGTGCGCTTGATCGCCTCCCGTGGCGTGCACTTCTCCTCGGCGACGATCACCCGGGGCAGGTTGAAGTCGGTCTCCGACTCGAACGAGGCCGAGTGAAGGTCGTTGAGC
>WHSM01000139.1 GCA_009380105.1 Micromonosporaceae bacterium | reverse complement strand
TTCTCGTCCGGCCGGAACAGGCTCACCCCGCCGTCGGCGCAGTGGTACGCCTTCAGCCCTTCGAAGATCTCCTGCGCGTAGTGCAGCGCCGCCATGGCCGGCGAGACCGAGATCGGCCCATGCGGATCGACGCGGGCCTCGTGCCAGCCCTTGTCCTTCTGGTACTTGATCACGATCATGTGGTCGGTGAAGAGCCGGCCGAACCCAGGGTCGGCGAGGAGCGCGGCGCGCTCTACATCCGATACCGGAGCCGGGTTCGGACTGATCTCGAATGCGAGGCTGTCACCGCCGCTCATTGCCCGTGCCTCCTATGTCGGATGGACGGCCGGTATCCGGCCGTCAGCGCGTCGAACGCGCGTGAATGCGTCGCTCAGGAACATACCCGAACCATCGTTCAGGTGTGTCGGGCGCAACTCCCTCGACGGCCCGCGAAAGGGTCGCAGCCGCAAGAGATCGCGCCAGCGAAGGGCTCGGGAGATCAGTCCTCGAGCATCGCTGCCTTCACATGCGTGACGATGTCGGCCGACATCTGGTTCACGTGGTCCAGCTTGTCGGTGCGGTGACCGTCGGTGAACAGGGTGATGGACACCAGCAGGTAGCGGTGGAACGTGTGGAAGCTGGCGTACCAGGTGGCGGGGTCGTCCGCCTTGCGCTTGCACTGGTCGGCGCCGGGCTTGCCGTCGGCCGGGCAGTAGTACGTCAGCGCGTTGATGTGCTCCTGCTCGTCGGCGAGCAACTCCTCCTCGACGTCGTCCGCGTCGTCCTTCGTCGCCAGCGGGATCACCAGCAGGCTGGAGAACACCTTCTCGTCCGAATCGAGGTACACGCCGGCGACCATGCGGTCGCAGTCGTACCGACGCAACAGATCCCTGATCTTGGAGGCGCCGACGCCCTTGCAGGCGTCGCCCTCCAGAGTGCCCGCCAGGCTGTACGTCTCGCCGCCCCTGGACGTGAAGGTCGTCTCCGGGAACATCTGGCTGGTGCTCAGCGGAGTCGGGTCGGTCTCTTCGTCGTCGAGGTCGGACGACTGCTTCCCGCTCGGCGAGGGCGACGGGCTCGGGCTGGGCGACGCGCTCACGTCGCCGGTCGGGTTCGCCACGGGCGGCTTCTCGTCGTCCTGGAGCAGATACCAACCGCCGATCACCAGCACCAACAGCAGCACGACCACGCCGCCGACGATCCCGAGGATCAGCCCGGTGCTGGACTTCGGCGGTGGCGGCGGGTACCCGCCGCCACCCTGCGCCGGCCACCCGCCGCCGGGCGGCACGGAACCTGGCGGCACGGAACCTGGCGCGGCCCACGGGTCGGGCGAGCCGTACGCCGGTGACTGCGGCGGCTGGCCCCAGCCCGGCTGCTGACCCCACTGATCCTGGCCGGGTTGCGGCTGAGGTGGCGCGGGCTGACCCCAGTTCGGCTGGTGCGGCGGCTCGCCCCAGGGATCCTGAGCGGGCTGCGGCGAGGGCTGACCCCAGGGGTCCTGGCCGGGTTGCGGCGGGGGCTGACCCCACGGTTGCTGCTGCCCACCGAATTCTGGGCGGCTGTACGGATCACCAGGCTGGACCACTGCCCCTCCTCCAAGGACCGCGGACATGCGACCGGACGCGCCATCGGCCTCGCGCACAATAGCGCCGGGCGCCGACACCCGGTCGTATCAAAAGCATATGGACGCCGCTCCATGGCCAGACAGCCACTGCCGGATTCACGACGCTGTGCCCCTCGCGCCGCCAACCAGCGCGGCGGTCGCGCGTCACGCGCTGCGCGTCGCGGGTCAGCCGGCGACTCTGGCCGCGAGCCGGTCGCCTACATCGGCCGTGCGGAGCGGCGCACCCGGGGTGCGCGCGGCCAGCTCGTCCACCACGGCCTGGGATACTCGCTCCGCCGCCTCCGGATGGCCCAGGTGGTCGAGCAGCAGCGCGACGGAGAGCACCGCGGCCACCGGGTCTGCGAAGCCCTGTCCGGCGATGTCGGGAGCGGAGCCGTGCACCGGCTCGAACATCGAGGGGAACGCCCGGTCCGGGTTCACACTCCCGCTCGCGGCCAGGCCGATGCCGCCGGTGACGGCCGCCGCGATGTCGGTGAGGATGTCGCCGAAGAGATTGTCGGTGACCACCACGTCGTACCGCTGCGGGTTGCTCACGAGGAACATCGCCGCCGCGTCGACGTGCTGGTACTCGGTCGCCACGTCGGGGTGCTCGGCCGCGACCTCCGCGAAGACCCGGTCCCACAGGCCGCCGGAGTGCACCAGCACGTTGGTCTTGTGCACCATCGTGACCTTGCGGCGGGGCCGATTCCCGGCCCGGGCGAAGGCGTCGCGGATCACGCGCTCCACGCCGTGGCGGGTGTTGAGGCTCTCCTCGGTCGCGAGCTCCGACGGAGCGCCTTTGCGGAGGACGCCGCCGGCGCCCGCGTACAGACCCTCGGTGCCTTCGCGGACCACCACGAGGTCGATCTCGCCCGCTTTGACCCCGGCCAGCGGGCTTGCCGTGCCCGGCCAGAGGCGGGAAGGGCGCAGGTTGACGTACTGGTCGAAGTCGAAGCGCAGTTTCAGCAGCAGGCCGCGCTCCAGGACGCCAGGCGGCACCGACGGGTCGCCGACGGCGCCGAACAGGATCGCGTCGTGCTCGGCCAGCTCCGTCTGGACGCTGCCGGGGAGCACCTCGCCAGTACTGCGGTAGCGACGCGCGCCGAGGTCGTACTCCGTGGCCTCGACTCCGCCCAGGGCCGCGTCGAGGACCTTCCGGGCCTCGGCGATCACCTCTGGCCCGATGCCGTCGCCGGCCACCACCGCGATCCGCGTCACTTCCCCGACCTCCACGTCTGGAACAACCCGCTCAGCCTACCCGGACGGTCCCAGTAGCCGGTACACGGCTCCCACCACCCGGGACGGCGCCGGCGCGCGTGTAAGCGGGGCGCGCGCGAGTGGGCCAGGCCCGTCAGCGGGTCCGGCACCGCGTCAGAGTTCTGTGAGGTCGACGGTGGCCGCGCTGACGGCGCCGACCGCCCTGGCCACCTCTTCCAGCAGCTCCGGGGCGACCACGGAGTCCAGCTCCACGCCCATGAGCGCCTCGCCGCCGGCCTGCACCCGCGAGACCTGCATCGCGGCGATGTTGATGCCGGCCTGGCCGAGGGCCCCGCCGAGCATGCCGACGACGCCGGGCCGGTCGGCGTACCGCAGGAAGAGCAGGTTGCCGGTGAGGGGGATCTCGATGTCGAATCCGTCCACCTCGGTCAGCTTCGCCACCTCGCGCGGACCGGTGGTCAGGGTGCCGGAGACGCTCACGCTGCGGCCGTCGGACAGCGCGCCGCGCACGGTGACCAGGTTGTGGTAGTCGGGGCTGTCCAGGCTGGTCGACAGCGCGACGTCGACGCCGCGCTCCTTGGCCAACAGCGGCGCGTTGACGTAGGTGACCTTCTCCTCCACCACGTCCAGGAAGACGCCCTTGGTGGCGGCCAGTTGCAGCACCGACACGTCGTTGTCGGCCACCTCGCCGCGCACCTCGATGCTGATCGACGCGATGCCGCCGCCGGCCACGGCCGTGAAGACCCGGCCCAGACCTTCGGCGAGCGGCAGCAGCGGACGGACCTCCTCGGCCACCACGCCGCCGGCCTGCACGTTCACCGCGTCCGGCACGAACTCGCCCTGCAGTGCCAGCTTCACGCTCCTGGCGACCGCGGTGCCGGCCTTGTCCTGCGCCTCGGCGGTCGAGGCGCCCAGGTGCGGGGTGGCGACCACGTTCTCGAACCCGAACAACGGCGAGTCAGTGCAGGGCTCGGTGGCGTACACGTCGATGCCCACGCCAGCGACCCGGCCCTCGTCGATGGCCTTGGCCAGGGCGGCCTCGTCGATCAGCCCGCCCCGGGCGGCGTTGATGATCCGCACGCCCGGCTTGACCAGCGCCAACTCCTTCTCGCCGATCAGGCCGAGCGTCTCCGGGGTCTTCGGCAGGTGGATGGAGACGAAGTCGCTCTCGGCGAGCAGCTCCTCCAGGCCGACCAGGCGCACGCCGAGCTGCGCGGCCCGGGCCGGCTGGACGTACGGGTCGTACGCGATCAGCCGGGTGCCGAACGCGGCCATGCGCTGCGCGAACAGCGTGCCGATGCGACCCAGGCCGACGACGCCGACCGTCTTGCCGGCGATCTCCACGCCCGTGTACTTCGACCGCTTCCACTCGCCGGCCTTCAGCGCGGCGTTGGCCGGCGCGAGGTTGCGGGCGCAGGCGAGCAGCAGCGTGACGGCCTGCTCGGCGGCACTGACGATGTTGGAGGTGGGGGCGTTGACGACCATGACGCCGCGGGCCGTCGCCGCCTGCACGTCGACGTTGTCGAGGCCCACGCCCGCTCGGGCCACCACCTTCAGCCGGGACGCCGCAGCGAGCGCCTCCTCGTCGATCCGGGTGGCGCTGCGCACCAGCACCGCGTCGGCGTCGCCGATCGCGGCGAGCAGCGCGTCCCGGTCGGCTCCGTCGACCTGGCGGACGTCGAAGTCGTGGGCGAGCACGTCGATGGCGGACGGCGCCAGGGGCTCGGCCACGAGCACCACCGGCTGGGTCGGCGCGCCCCTTCCATCGGCGATTGTGGTGGTCTGGGCGGTTACCTGCTGAGCGTGGTCAGTGGGCATGCAATCCTCGCGTACGAAATGATCTTTGCCGGGCTGCGCCGGGGAGCGCGCCACCGGAACGACGTGTGGTCGGCGGCTCTGCCGACGAACTTCTGGTCGACTGCTCGATGGAGTGTGGTGCGGTTGGAGTGTGGTGCGGTTGGAGTGCAGCGCGACGCCGCGGCGGAAACGACGCGTGCGCGCCGTGGTGAGCTTGCAGCGCGTACGAGCTGCGACGACTAGCGGTAACTCTGATGGTAGGGCCAGACGCCCTCACCCTGTCGCCCGGATCGCGGTGAGGGTGCTCACCCGCTTCGTGGTGCTCTTCACATGTTTGGCAGTTACCATCCTTGGAAGAGCCTCACGGTGAGGAGCGCGATCGTGACGTACAGTCGCACAACCGACTCCCCAGCCCCTCCGGATCGCACCACTCCAGACCGGCATTCCGGATCTGTTCCCAGTCCCAGGCACCCGTGGCAGTCGTCAGCCACGCCACCTGGCAACTCCGCGGCGCCGCTCGGAGAGCTTCCCGACGACAGCGAAGTGCCGCACCGCTCGCACGACGACTCTCACGGCGACCACAGCGACCCAGCCCACCGCGACCCAACCCACGAGGACCCAGCTCACGGGGACTCAGCCGCCGACGACGACTTCGAGGCAGAGGACCTGCCACCGCCGCCCACCGACTTCCCCGAGTTCGCTGTCCTGGCCACGGCTGGCGCGCGGGGCGGAGTCGGCCCCGCGGCGTCTCGGGTCAAGGACTCCTCGTTCGGAGTCATCCGCGACGGCCCGCCGCCCAGGATCATGGTCACGGCCGTGATCTGCGGGCTCCTCGCCGTGCCGATGCTCGCCGGGGCCGGCTCGCTCACCGCCCAGACGTTCGCCGGGAAGGGGGCCGTGTCCGCGTTGTCCGCAGCGCTCGCGATCGCGCTGCTGGCCGCTGCCGGCGTCAACCTGGCCGGCGCGGTCCACCTGGTGCAGCGCGGCTCACCGCGCCTGGCCCAGCTCGGCGGGTACCTCACGATCGGCCTCACCGCGTTGTCGATCACCGCGATGCTGCTCGGCAGCTCGCCGGCGACCGCCGTCGTGGTGGCGCTGGTGCTCCTGGCGCCGGCGGTCGCGATGCTCACCCTGCTCAACGCCGAGCGGCCCCGCCGCTGGGCGGCGAGCCGCGGCCGACACCACCGCTGATTCGGCGGGCCGCTCAGCGCGGAGCAGAATGGCTGTTCAGCGCGGAGCTGGTCAGGCCGTGTCGTCCAGTGGCCGGTCGACCCAGCTCATCAGGTCGCGCAGCTTCTTGCCGACCTCCTCGATCGGGTGCTGCGCGCCCTGCTCCCGGAGCTTGGTGAAGTTCGGACGACCGGCATCGTCCTCGGCGACCCATTCGCGCGCGAACTCGCCGTTCTGGATCTCGCCCAGAAGTCGCTTCATCTCCTCCTTGACCCGACCGTCGATCACGCGCGGGCCGCGGGTGACGTCGCCGTACTCGGCGGTGTCGGAGACCGAGTAGCGCATCCGGGCGATGCCGCCCTCGTACATCAGGTCCACGATCAGCTTCAGCTCGTGCAGGCACTCGAAGTAGGCGATCTCCGGGGCGTACCCGGCCTCGGTGAGCACCTCGAAGCCGGTCTGCACCAGCGCGGTCGCGCCGCCGCAGAGCACCGCCTGCTCACCGAACAGGTCGGTCTCGGTCTCCTCCTTGAAGGAGGTCGTGATGACCCCGGCGCGGGTGCCGCCGATCCCCTTCGCGTACGACAGCGCGAGCGCCTGCGCCTGCCCGGAGGCGTCCTGCTCCATCGCGATCAGGCAGGGCACGCCCTTGCCGTCGGCGAACTGGCGGCGCACCAGGTGGCCGGGGCCCTTCGGGGCGACCATCGCCACGTCCACGTCATTGGGCGGGGTGATCAGACCGTACCGGATGTTGAAGCCGTGGCCGAAGAACAGCGCCTTGCCGGCGGTCAGGTTCGGGGCGATCGCCTCGGCGTACAGGCTGCGCTGCACCGTGTCGGGGGCCAGCACCATGATCAGGTCCGCCTCCGCGGCCGCCTCGGACGGCGTGACCACGCGCAGCCCCTGCTCCTCGGCCTTGGGACGGCTCTTGGAGCCCTCCGGCAGACCGACCCGCACGTCCACCCCGGAGTCGCGGAGGGACAGGGCGTGGGCGTGCCCCTGGCTGCCGTACCCCAGCACGGCGACCTTCTTGCTTTGCACGAGCGACAGGTCGGCGTCGTCGTCGTAGAACACCTCAACGGCCAATGCTCTTCTCCTTTTTGATCTTCGGTACGTCTCTCAGGCAGCGCTGTGTGTCAGGCAGCGCGCTGTCTCTCAGGCGGCGCCGGTGGCGCGCAGCACCGGGCTGGTGATGGAGCGGGAACCCCGGCCGATCGCCACCATGCCGGACTGGACCATCTCCTTGATCCCGAACGGCTCCAGCACCCGCAGCAGGGCCGCGAGCTTCTCGCTGGTGCCGGTGGCCTCGATCGTCACCGTGTCCGGGGCGACGTCGACCACCTTGGCCCGGAACAGCTGCGCCGTCTCCAGCACGTGGGACCGGGTCTGCAGGTCCGCCCGCACCTTGACCAGCAGCAGCTCCCGCTGCACCGAGCTGCCCGGCTCCAACTCCACGATCTTGAGCACGTTCACCAGCTTGTTCAGCTGCTTGGTGACCTGCTCCAACGGCGAGTCCTCCACGCCCACCACGATGGTGATCCGGGAGATCTCCGGGTGCTCGGTCTCTCCGACCGCGAGCGAGTCGATGTTGAAGCCGCGCCGGGAGAACAGACCCGCCACCCGGGCCAGGACACCGGGCTTGTTCTCCACCAGCACCGACAACGTGTGCTTGCTCATCAGAGATCATCCTCATCGAATGTCGGTCGCATGCCGCGGGCGAACTGGATCTCGTCGTTGCTCGTGCCAGCGGGCACCATCGGCCAGACCATCGCGTCCTTGCCGACGGTGAAGTCGACCACCACCGGCTGGTCGTCGATCTCCATGGCCTGCTTGATGGTGGCGTCCACGTCCGCGGCCGCCTCGCACCGCAGCCCGACGCAGCCGAGCGCCTCGGCCAGCTTCACGAAGTCCGGGATGCGGCGCCCGGTCCCGGTGAGACTTGTCGAATCGGGCGTGGCATGAGTGCCGAGGTTCGTTTGTGAATAGCGCTGGTCGTAGAACAGCGTCTGCCACTGCCGGACCATGCCCAGGTTGCCGTTGTTGATGACGGCGACCTTGATCGGGATGCCCTCCAGCGCGCAGGTCGCCAGCTCCTGGTTGGTCATCTGGAAGCAGCCGTCGCCGTCGATCGCCCAGACCGTGGCGCCCGGCTTGCCGACCTTCGCGCCCATCGCCGCCGGCACCGCGTATCCCATGGTGCCGAGGCCGCCGGAGTTGAGCCAGGTCCCCGGCTTCTCGTACGAGATGAACTGGCTGGCCCACATCTGGTGCTGCCCCACGCCCGCGACATAGATCGCGTCGGGGCCGGCGATCTCGCCGAGCCGCTTGATGGCGTACTCCGGGGAGAGCGAGCCGTCGTCCGGCTCGTCCCAGCCCAGCGGATACCGGTCGCGGATGTCGTTGAGCTGCTGCCACCAGCCGTCGAGGTCGGCCTGCCGCCCGGCGGCGTGCTCGGTCTTCACGGCGGCGATCAGCTCGTCGATCACCTGTTTGGCGTCGCCGACGATCGGCACGTCCGCATGGCGGTTCTTGCCGATCTCGGCGGGGTCGATGTCCGCGTGGATCACGGCCGCATCCGGTGCGAACGAGTCCAGCTTGCCCGTCACCCGGTCGTCGAAGCGGGTGCCCAGCGCGATCAGGAGGTCAGACTTCTGCAGCGCGTACACCGCCCCGACAGTGCCGTGCATCCCCGGCATGCCCAGGTGCTGGGCGTGGCTGTCCGGGAACGCGCCACGCGCCATCAGCGTGGTGATCACCGGGATCCCGGTCAGCTCGGCCAGCCGGCGCAGCTGCGCGGTGGCGTTCGCCTTGATGACGCCGCCGCCGACGTACAGCACCGGGCGCCGCGCGGCCGACATCAGCTTCGCCGCCTCGCGGATCTGCTTGCCGTGCGGATGCGCGTTCGGCCGGTAGCCGGGCAGCTCCAAGGTCGGCGGCCAGGAGAAGCGGGTCTGCGCGGTCAGCACGTCCTTCGGGATGTCCACCAGCACCGGGCCGGGCCGACCGGTGGACGCGATGTGGAACGCCTCGGCGATCACCCGCGGGATGTCCTCGGGGCGCTGCACCAGGTAGTTGTGCTTGGTGATCGGCATCGTGATGCCGTGGATGTCGGCTTCCTGGAAGGCGTCGGTGCCGATCATCGGGCCCGCCACCTGGCCGGTGATCGCCACGATCGGGACCGAGTCCATGTACGCGTCGGCGATCGGCGTGACGAGGTTGGTCGCCCCCGGACCGGAGGTCGCCATGCAGACGCCGACCTTGCCGGTGGCCTGGGCGTACCCTTCGGCGGCGTGCCCGGCACCCTGCTCGTGGCGCACCAGGATGTGCCGCACCTTGGAATCGAACAGCGGGTCGTACGCCGGCAGGATCGCGCCGCCCGGAATGCCGAACACCACCTCGGAGCCGATCGCCTCAAGGGAGTGGATCAGCGACTGGGCGCCGGTCGCGGAGACGTCTCTGACCTGCGCGACGGGACTGGCCGCCGACGGGGACGGGCTGGCCGGGGCGGGTTTCGGTGGCGGCGCCGGCGTGGCCGACATGCGTCGGGCGGCCGCCGCGGCCGTGCGCGGTGTGGCCTTGCCGGGTTCGGGGGGTTTCGCAGGCTTCATGTCGAGTCCGCTTCAGTCGTCTCGCCTTGAGTTCTTCTGATGATGGCTTCTAGTGCTGGCGCTTCATGATCAACTTAGGGCATAAAAAATGCCCGCGTGCTTCAAGCACGGGGCAGCGCACCGTCGGGAGAGACCGACGGTGCGCTAGATAAGTACTACAGCGAGCTGCAAGGTAGATCGCACAGAGTCAGCCTGACGCATCCCACGGCCTGAGTCAACTTGTCTCACATACTGGCGCATGTCAGATCCCTCACGGCTCCAGGCTCCGTGAGCCGTCGGCGTGGGCGTCCAGGTACGCCTCGGCGTGCTCGGCCGGGACCGGCCGGATGAACAGCGTGCCCTGCGCCAGGCAGCAGCCGGCGGCGGCGAGCGCCTCGGCCTGCCCGTGCTCTGTCACGCCGTCGGCGATCACCAGCAGCCCGAGGCGCTGCCCGATCCCGACCACCAGCTCCGCGATCGGCCGGCTCTCGTCGAGCTCCTCCACCAGCGAGGTGTCCGTGCGGAGCATATCCACCGGCAACCCGCGCAGGCCCACCAGCGGGCACAGCCCGGCGCCGAACTCCCCCAGCGCGGTGCGGACGCCCAACCGCTGCACGGCGGCGAACTGCTCTGACAGGTCGTACGCCGCCATCGCCCGCTCGCTCACCTCCAGCACCAGCCGCTGCGGCGGCACCTGCCAGGTCCGCAGCAGGTCGCGCAGCGTGTCGGCGAAGCCGGGAGTCCGCAGCTGGGTCGGCCACACGCTCACCGAGACCCACAGGTCGCGGCCCTCGTTGATCCAGCGGCTGAGCTGCCGGCACGCCACGCGCAGCGTCCAGTCGCCGATCTCGTACGCCAGCCCGGTGTCCTCGGCGGCCGCGACCAACTCCGCGTGCGGCACCGCCCCGAGCACCGGGTGCAGCCACCGCAACTGCGCCTGCAACCCCACCGGCGTCCCGTCCGGCAGCGCCACGACCGGCTGGTACAGCAGGTCCAGCTCGCCGCCTTCGAGGGCGCCGCGCATCTCGTGCGCGTACGTCTGCCG
>WHSM01000250.1 GCA_009380105.1 Micromonosporaceae bacterium | reverse complement strand
GCGGCCGTTGTGCGGCACGGATTCCAGCGTGCTGCGCAGTTCCAGGTAGGCCGACAGCGCCTCGGCGGGCAGGGCGTCGAGCTGCGCCTGGACGCGCTCGTCGATGACGATGCGATACACCAGCGGGCTACAGGCCAGCCTTAGCGCGGGTGGTCTCCAGCGGCTCGTCGGCGGGCACCGGATCGCCAGTGACCAGCTCGGCCGTGCGCCGGGCCACCGCGCGGAAGTTGTCACGGTCGCTGTGCAGCACCGCGACCCGCCGCCACTGCTCCAGCATGTCGAACAGCTCGGTCAGCTCCAGCCGCTGGCGGGCAGTCTCCAGCGCCGCAGCGTAGGCGGCGTCGAAGGCCGGGCGGTCGGACTCCAGCAGCGCCGACCGGATGGCGTACGGCGCCGCACCCGGCGCGAGCGAGTGCGCGCCCGGCCGCGGGGCGTCGGAAGCGTGCGCGGTCACGGCCCCCACGATAGCCGCCCGCCCCGACGCCGGCTCGGACGAGGCCTCCGTGTCGCCGACACCCCGGCCATCCTCGGTGAGTTCGCATCGACAAACCGTCAGTCCGGCTGAACCCACGGTAGAGCGGGTGATAATCCGCTGTATCACCCGGCCCGCGCGCGGCCGGGCGGGGACCGCGCACGGCCGGGCGTAGGCTCAGCAGCCGGGAGAGTCATGCGACGACACGGTGACGGCGGGTGGATGGCGCACCGCGGCGAGCGGATCGGCGAAGCGTTGGTCGTGGCCGCCCGGTGGCGGCACGGCCGCTATCGGCTGGCCGATCAGCTGTCCGAGGTCGGGTTCGATGTGGTGGCTCCCCGCGACGCGGACGACGCCTGGGTGTGGCTGCGCGCCTGGCGACACGTGCTACCCGACGCGCCCCGAGTCCTGGTGGTCGACGCGAGCCCGCTGTGTCCGCACGGTCGTGCGCTGTTCGCCCGGCTGGCGGCCCGGCCGCCGCGCCTCCAGCTGCCGCTGGTGGTGCTCGCCGGCGCGGCGCCGCTGCCCGCGGCGATCCCGGGCATGGTGGTCGTGCCGCTGCCCTGTCGCCGCGAGCAGGCCCTCATCCGCGTCCTGCGGGCGGTCGGCCTGCCCGAGGCCCGGACCCGCGAGATCCTGCGATACCGGCTGCCCCCGAGCAGCGAAGGCCCCGACGACTGGTTGCCGGGCAGCCAGCAGCACGAGAACGACTCGCCACCGCTGGCCCGCCACCGCGTACGGCAGGCTCCCCGCGCCTCGCGGGGGTAACCGGACAGCCTGCGCGTCGTTACTCCTGGCACGACACCTCATCGGGATGTCGACCTTCCGTTGCGAACGGGCGTGCGGCCACAACGGCGGCCGACCCGTTCCCGAAGACACGGATGAGACCGGTGACCCAACCCCCGCGGGACCCGCGGCATCGCACCCGGAGCGACCGCTTCGCGCTGGCCGCCGAGCACCCCGCGACACCCGCGCTCCGCAGCGAGTTCGCCGACGAACTCGTCATCGTCGCCGCGCTCCGTCGACTGGGCGCCGACGCCGCCCCCGACACCGTGGTGGGGGAGAGGATCCGCGCACGCGTCCTGTCCGAGTGGCGCCGCGCTCACGGGTAAGGGTGGTCCACCTGCCCCCGAGGACCCTCCGTTCGGGTAAACGTTTGATCGCTCGGTCTGGGAGTGCCGGAGTTGTTTTCTTCAACATCCTCGCGACCTTCGCCGAGTTCGAGGTCGACTTGCTGCGGATGCGGACCCGCGAGGGGATGGCCGTCGCTCGCGCGAAGGGCAAGTTGCGGGGCAAGCAGCCGAAACTCTCGACCAAACAGCAGCGCGAACTGGTCCGCATGTTCCCGCACGACCGTGTACCGCACCCTCCAACGCGAGACCGGCACAGCCACTCACGCCAGCTGACGACGACCTACCTTGCCCTTCGGGCCAGCTTCGGGAGTTTTGGGCCTAGAAATCGGTTCTGTCTCGGCTCGTCACGGTGGCGCGGAGACGCGCATACCACGGCAAACGAGGCCGAATGGGCGAAAATTCAGGGCCAGTGATTCCCGGTGCGTAATTGCCGGACGTTGTATTCACGCCCATGGACTAGCACAATGCGCCACATGAGCTACAACCCGTATCACGGCTCCGCGCCGCCACCGCCGCCGCAGCAACCGTATCCGCCGCCGCAGCCGGTGCATCGGGATCACGGTGCCACCACGGTGATCAGGATTGTCCGTCTGGTGACCGGCATCGCGGCATCCGTCTTTGTGCTGCACATCGCGTTCGTGGTGCTGGGTGCCAATCAGGCGAACGAGTTCGTCGAGTTCGTCTACACCCTGGCCAGGACGCTGGTGCTGGGGCTGGGCGATGTGTTCACCCCGGATGACGCGACGATCGGTGTCGTGCTGAACTACGGCTTCGCCGCCCTGGTCTATCTCCTCATAGGACACGTGATCGTCCGGGCGCTGCGCCGTCCCTGACGGAGGACCGCCGGCGCGGACACCGCTGGTTCTCCCTGCCAAGGTGAACGACGCCTTCCAGGGCCCGGGACCCCTCCGGAGGCGTCGTTCACCGTCACCGTGCTGTGTGCGCCGCGTCGACGCGGCTCGCGCAGGACCCGTGGTTGCCAGTTATGGAAACCGACAGATCTACCCAGCGGGAGTCAGACTCGCATCGTGGTGGCGATGCTCGACTGGAACCGACACCGATCTATGAGCGTGTGGTGCGCGATGTCGACCAGTCTTCGGCGCCACGGTGGCCGAGCGAGCCGCCCGACGAGGCCGCGGGCTGGTCGGGGCCGCCGGAACAGCGGGCGGGTAACTAACGGGGTGCGCTCTGGTAAGCGTTGACCACGCCGTGCGGTGGCCGACCGTCTGTGCGTGCAGGGGGCGCGGGACGATCGGCCGCGTGCTGAGGTGGAAGGAGAGGAACGGGTGACTCAGTTGGCGTCGTGGCAGTGGGCGCTGGCAGGAAGCGCCGTCCTGGCCCTGATGCTCATGGCGGGTGTGCTGCCGGTGGACGCGCGTGCACGGCAGGCCGGATCCTGCGCGATCGGCCCCGCGAGGGTGATCAGCCGGTCTCGTCGCGCGAGTCTGGGGGGCCACGCCTCACGGCAGCGGCGGTACTACGGTGATACGGCGGCGTGTCCTGAAGCGGCGAGACTCTCGCTCAGTGCTGAGCTTCGTCGTAGGCTCGCTGAGCCGAAGCCGAGGCAGCCCAGGCGTTGACACCCTACCAGTCGCCTCCCGCTGGCGTTTTCTTGGCGAGGAGAATGACCGCGAGTAGCCGACCAGCCGCGCTCGAGTGTCCGATGACAGTGATTGTGTCGCCGCTTTTGCTACCTGGGGTAGGAGTCACCACGGCGTTCGGATCGTCAAGAACAGCTTCATTCGCCCATTCGGGCTTGACGTCGAATTCGGGCCTGCCTTTGCGTTGCGAGCGTGTCCGGATGTACTCGCCGCGATGCGTCCAGTCCACGGTCTCGAACGACAGCTCACCGTAGGGGATGTCGTCGTAGCCACCTTCGCTCGCGCGGGCCATAGCGAGAGTGTAATACAACGTAGTATGCTTAGAGGGAGGAGGTGCGCCGTGAACGCCACGAACGACATCGCTAATCTATTGGCAGAAGAGGCCGAAGCTGCGGAGGCTGGCCGGGACCTGCCCTACTCGAAGGTGCATCGAGTCCGCCGTCAAACCGACGATCCTGCCCAGGTGTTCTCGGTTCGCATCCCGAAGAGTCGTATGGACGAGCTGCGCCGGATCGCGCATGAACAACACACGACGCCTGGAGCGCTCATGCGTAGCTGGGTGCTCGAGCGGCTGGACGGAACAAGCACCACGGTTGACCTCGACGCGGTTCGCCAAGTGGTTCGGGAAGAACTCTCCGCGTTCAAATAGGTCAACCTTTACGGCACTACGGTGGTATTACGGTTTCGTTGTCTCGTGGGTGTTCCGGCCGCGTCGTGTGTAGCTCGCCGGGGATGACCACTCGTGTTCGAGGGTGGAGTAGAGACGACTGTCTCGCCAGGCTCCGTTCAGCTCAGACCGAGGGATTCAATCGGCATCGGCCTCCCCTGCTGCCGCTGGATTCGCCAAAGCGAGTAGCACGTCGGCGGTGGCAGGGCTCATCGAGCGGGCACCAGCAGGCGAGGTCACGCCCCGCGAGCAGTAGAGGTGCTTGCTCACGCACCCAGTCCGGCACGTAGCACGTACGGCCAATGCTGATGGACTCTTGCCCGTTCCAGGGCTTATGCCGACCGTCCAGCCACTCGCGGTAGAGCTGTCCAGCGCGAGCCCGCGCCTCAGACCTCGTGGTGAGGTGTTTGTGTGTGGAGCTTGGGCTTAGGCAGGGTCCGCGACATACCAGCGGAGCCACCCACTCGCGTTTCCCAAGCGCTCGACGCGGAATGGGTTGCCGAACGGCGTCAGCCGCCCGACGTACACCACTTCTTCTGGCATGCTGCGCTTGCGCTGGCGTCGGATTCGGCGGGTGGGCATCAGGACCTCCTGGCTGAGTGAGCGCAGCCAGGCCCCCTCGCGTGGTCATCGGTTGCGCAAAGCCCTTGCCAGCGGGTGGGTGTTGTCTTATTCGGGATTTCCGGGTCGGGTGCGGCCGTCCCGAGGTCGGTGAACCGCTGCGCCATGACCGTCACCGCGGTCAGCAGTGCGGCACGGCCGCCGTTCACGACGGCCGCCACGGCCGCAGCCGCGGCAACCAGCGGCCGACGCCTTGCCGGTAGGCGGCGTATTCCGGGCCAAAAGGGTGGCTGAGCTCCGGCTCCTCGTACAGCACCACGAACGCGGTGACCGACAGCACGACGGCTGCCGCGTACCACAGCAGGTCGAACCGGGCGAGCTGCAGGATCTGGCCGACGATCACCGCGACTACCGCGACGTACATCGGGTTGCGCACGTAGCGGTACAGGCCGCCGACGACCAGCCGCTCAGGTGGCGCGATCGGGGCCGGTGTCCCGCGACCCTCGCTGACGAATCTGGCGAAGGCATGCACGATCACGGCGGACCCCGCGACGATGAGCACCCCGCCGAGCACCTGCATCGGCAGCCACCAAACGCCGATGTCGCCCGGCCGCCAGCGGGTGATCAACCACGGGACCAAGCCGGCGACGACACAGGGGGCGAGCACGAACCACAGCGCGGCGCCCCCCACGGCCGATACTCGCCTCATCGCGATCACCCCGATTTGCGCAGGTTACCTGCACTATTTTAGGCAGGTACCCTGCACATCGTCAAAGGAGGCACCCATGCCCGCCGAGCGAACCAGGACCATCACGCTGATCACGCTGCTGCGCCGGACATCCCAGCTCATGGTCGACGAACTGATCGAGCGGCTGCGCGCCGCGGGCTTCCCGGAGTCCGTCGCGGCCCAGCACCCGGTCTTCGAAAACATCGACCCGGACGGCACCCGGCTCACGGTGCTCGCGGCGCGGGCAGGTATGACCCACCAGTCGATGAGCGAGCTCGTGCAGTCGATGGTGGCCCTCGGCCATCTGGAACGCCGCCCGGACCCCTCCGACCGACGAGCGCGGTTAGTTGCCCTCACCCCCTATGGACAGCGCATGGTACGCACTGCGGTCGGCGAGATCTCTGCGATCGAAGCGGCGTGGCTCGAGCGCTGGCGAACCGCAGGCTTCGACGTCGACGTCCGCAGCATGCTCGACGCTGGGCTGGGCACCCACCGGTCGCAGAGCACGGACGCGAGGTCGACCTAGATCAGGGAATGCGACCTGCTGCGGAAGTGGATCCGCGACGGAGATGCGCACTAATCTGATCAAAGTCGGGAAGGAATGGGCCGAGTGTGCCATCGAACTGCTCGATACGCTTCCGTCCGACTCGCTCGCCGCTGTGGCGTGTACGCGTGCTTTCGTCGGTGGCGTCTCGATTCCCGAGCTACTGCACGCTGGCGTCGCCCTCGGTGACGTGCTCGTGTAGGAGGATAAGGAGAATTTCTTCCTACTGAAGTTTCAAACTTCAACCACACCAAGATCTGACCGAAGTTGTTCGCGGACCAGGTCGAGTTCGTTACCGAAGTCTCCCACCAGCTTTCTATTTGGCTCCGACGTTGGTTCATGGCTCCAAAGCGGGATGTCTCAACTTGGAAACTGTTACGCGTAGCTTCACGAGGAGTTTTTCTGCCATAGCGACTGAGTCTGGTGAAGCTATTAGCCTAACATTGCGGAAGGTCTCGTCGATTTCCTCATCCTCTAGGTCGGTTGAGTCTCCGCGGTAGCTTTCCCATTCAGATATCGCGATGGTAACTGGTCAGGTCCCCGTGCGGTGATCAGTGAATTGCGGGTTGCCAGGGTCGCCCCTCGGTGAGCATGACGAGGACTTCGAAGAAGTGTTTGCCGTGTTTCGCGGCGGTGGAGAGGTAGCTGCGGATCGCGCAGAACTGTTTGGCTCCGGTGAGGCTGCGCAGGCAGCCGGACACCTTCTGCCGGAGTTTGATCATGCGGATGTCGCGTTCGGAGCCGTTGTTGGAGTCCGCCGTCGAATGCACATCATGCGGGTGATGCGCCGTATCCGTCTCGGGTGCGGGTGACGCATCGGTTCCATCCTCTGTTCGGTCAGGATCTGGAGTTCGTCAAGCGCCGGAAGAACTACGGCGTCGAT